>JAEEHG010000064.1 GCA_016280695.1 Solobacterium sp.
AAGGGTGATGCCCTGCAGATACACTGCAGTGAGGCTTACCGCTATGTTTATTATCTGACCCATGATAGCTATGATGCCCGCTATGAACCGGAGTTCTCGCCGGTCCTGATGCCGGGTGACCGGGCTGTCTACACCGTCTCGGCAGACCGGCCGGCTGCCATGTATGTATTCATGGAAGACTGCGAAGGAATTATGGCGGCTGGGGAAGCGGTGACAGTATCACGGCAGCCGCAGGAAATTGTCCTCACTGTCCCGGCAGCGGAAAACCGTACTGTACGCAGGATCGGGGCCAGAAGTGAAGGGGATTTCCGGATTCATGACGTCCGCTTTGAACATCATCCGCAGACTGTGTACCGCTTTGCGGATTATCCGCAGGAACACTATGGCCCGCTCTATGGCGGCGGGACAATGAACAACGTGCGCGGGTTCGTGAAGCATTCCGGCGTCTGGCAGGTCACCTCCGACGGTCTGCGGGGCAGCGCTGATGAGCATGGCCTGATCAGCACCGGCTGCCTTGGCAGCACATATGATACGCTGGTCTGGGAGTTTGTGCCGGAAGCAGGGGAATCCCACGCCCTGGTCTTCAATATGCAGGGTTATCTGCACTTTGACCGGCTGGAACTGCAGAAGGATCAGCTGGTCCTGATCCGCCGGAACGGCAGTGATCAGATGCTGCAGACATGGCCGCTGGCCTGGCAGTACGGGGAAAATATCACATTGAAAGTGTGTTATGTAAATGATAAAATGACAACGTTCACAGGTAACCTGTGTTTTGATCTTGCTATCGGGGGACCGCTGCATGATCTTGCCGGGATTGCTGTCGGCAAAGACAGCACCTGTCTTACAATCGGTTTAAAGCTGCTGAACAGCATGCTTTAAATATATTTTTGGAGGAGAGAAAAATGAAAAAGGCTTTTAAGTTCCTGATGGCCGCTGGCATGACCCTCTCACTGGCTGCCTGCAGCAATGGCGGTTCCGCCGCTACTGCTACACCGGCACCGGCTGATGAAGGCGACGACGGCGTCAAAATCGCAGTTCTGCTTCCGTTCACAGGTGACCAGTCCTACTTCGACACACTGGCTCAGGCTGCCAGAGAAGTCGATGCAGAAGACAATGGTATTTCCGTTCAGATTTTCGAAGTTGACCCGAGTGGTTCCGCTGATGAATCTCTGTGGATGAACGCATTCGCCGATGTCTGCGAAGACGGTGAATACGACCTCGTCGTATCCGGCAACAACACTTACGAAGGCTTCCTGTATCAGGCCTGCGAAAAGTATCCGGATCAGATGTTCTACAACTTTGACTACTCCGCTCTGCCGGAGGAAGGCACACCGGCTAACTGCTACTGCGTTAACTGGGCTCTTGATGACCTGGGCTATGTCGTCGGTACTCTGAGTGCTGAAATGACAAAGACAGGTACAGTCGGCGTTGTCGTCGGTATGGACAACCAGGCAATGAACCAGTTCATTTCCGGTTATGTTCAGGTTCTGGCTGACAAGGGCGTCAAGTACGTTGTTTCCTATCCGGGTTCCTTCACAGACACAGACCTGGGCAAGGAAGTTACAAGCGCTATGATCGACAAGGGCGCAGACGTGATCTGGCAGGTTGCCGGCGGTCTGGGCAATGGCGTTATCGAAGCCTGCTCCCAGCATGAAGATGTCTGGTGCATCGGCGTTGACCAGGACCAGTACCTGCAGTTCAAGGACACAAAGCCGGAATGGGCCAACACAATCCTGACATCTGCCCTGAAGAACACAAACGTTGCTTTCAAGGCAGTTGCTGAAATGGTCAAGGACGGCACATATGCTGACAAGCTCGGCAAGGCTGAGGCTTGGGGTATCGCGCTGAACGGCGTCGGTCTGGCAGAAAACGACTACTACCTGGCAAACTGCCCGGAAGAAGTCAGAGCTGCTGTTGCTGACACACTGGCTAAGGTTACTGCCGGTGAAGTCGAAGTTAAGGACACTCTCGAAATGACAGATTATGACACAGAGTGGCCGGAACTGCTGAACGCCAACAGAGTTGAATAATTAACTGAATCGAAACCAAGGAAAGTTATGTTCCGCTTTCATGGCGGAACATAACTTTTCTCTAATTTGCAGAAGGGAGTTTGTATGGCGGAAACCATTCTAAAACTTGATAAGGTAACTAAGGTGTACCCCAACGGTACAGTTGCAAACCGGGATATCAACATGGAATTCGAAAAGGGTGAAATCCATTCCATTGTCGGTGAAAACGGCGCCGGTAAATCAACTCTGATGAAAATGATTTTCGGCATAGAAGCTCCGTCCAGCGGGACCATCACCTATAAAGGACAGGAAACGCATTTTGCCAGTTCCATGGATGCCATTAAAGCCGGCATCGGCATGGTTCATCAGCATTTCATGCTCATTCCGTCCTTCAGTATTGTCGACAATATCATCCTCGGTGATGAACCGAAAAACGGCATCTTCATCGACCGGAAAGAAGCGACCCGCAAGACCCAGGAAGTGTCCGACAAGTATAACTTCGAACTTGACGTGACCGCGAAAGTATCAACTCTGTCGGTGGCCAAGCGCCAGAAGGTTGAAATCCTGAAGACCCTGTACCGGGAAGCGGAACTGATTATCCTGGACGAACCGACCTCGGTGCTGACGCCGCAGGAAACCGAGCAGCTCTTTGTGCAGCTGCGGTCCCTGCAGGCCCAGGGACATACGATCCTGTTTATTTCTCATAAGCTTGAAGAGGTTAAAAAGATCTCGGACCGGATTTCGGTTATCCGCAACGGGGTCTCGAAAGGCACATACCGCAATGATGAACTGACGATGGAACAGCTGACCAACCTGATCATCGGCAGAGACCTGGAAAACGATCTGGATGAATTCAAGACCAATGAGGATTTCCATAACGAAAAGGCCCTGATTGTTGAGAACCTGTCCATGGAACGCAACGGCAAGCCGGCGCTGAACAACGTATCCTTCGCCGTCAAGAAGGGCGAAATCCTCGGTATTGCCGGGGTTGAAGGAAACGGGCAGGTGGATCTCGTACGCTGCATCACCGGTCTGGAAAAGATCAAGTATGACGGCAAAATCATCATCAACAACACAGATACGACCGGCATGAACATCAAGGCCAGACGCGATCTGAAGATGGCCTACATTCCGGAAGACCGGATGGGTGACGGCACAGCCGGCAAGCTGCCGATCAGCGACAATATCATCTCGACATATTACACCAGGGATGATGTCAACAGCGGCATGTTCATGGACAGCAAGGCAATTGATAAAATTTCTGATGACCTGATCAAAACCTTTGCCGTTAAGACCAGTTCCAACAAGACGGCAGTCGGTTCGCTTTCCGGCGGTAATATCCAGAAGGTGGTCGTTGCCCGTGAATACAATACAAAGCCGACCTTCATGATTGCCGAACAGCCGACCCATGGCATCGACATCGG
>JAEEHG010000065.1 GCA_016280695.1 Solobacterium sp.
AATGATACGTTTTTCGGTACCGGTGCGGCGGTCCCTGATCGTTCTGAAATAATGTTCCGGCATAACAGATATCCTCTGTGACAAATCATAACATGCTTTGGGATGATGAACAGGTATCGGATCGATTATAATGGAGATCGGAAAAGAGGAATGGAATATGGAATGCAGTTTTACGCTGGCCCCGATGAGTGATGCTTATATCGATATTATTCTTGGTGCGATTGCGAAGACGGATACAGCCCGTATTACGGCGGCGACCGGGCGGATGGCAACTGTATACAAGGGCAGCTGCGGTGACGTGCTGGATGCTGTGAAAGCATGTTTAGTGCATGCCTGGCAGCCGGGTGTCCATATGACCATGCAGATGACCCTGACCGATGACAGCCCGCAGGGCGGGGAAGCGGCCTGCGTCAACGAACAAGCCAGCCGCAGGATCACTTTCCCGGTGGACTGCCAGTTCACGGTCTATCCGGAAACAGACAGCTCTACCATTATGAAGGAAGCGGCAGAGCAGGCTGAAAAGCTTGGCTTATTCCGGCAGATGAACGGCCGCAAGGTCCTGCTGAAAGCAGAAGTGCATGACCTGTTTGCCTATCTTGGCTGGCTGTATTCCCGCTGCAGTGAACAGTATGGCCGGTTCGCGGTTGAAATCAGCTGCAGTGTCAACAGTCCGACTGCGGAATAACTGACCGCCGGCAAAGCCCGGCGATGGAAATGAAAAAAGGAACAAATGTATGAAAAAACTGTGGATGGTGCTGCCGGCGGCGGCCGCGGCACTGAAAGGCTGGCCGGTGCGTTTTGATATAACCCGCTACGAGATCCTGACGCCGGCCGTCCGGAAGCCGGTGCGTTTTGCCGTGCTGGCGGATGTACATGACACATGGTACGGGGAAAACATGGAGCGGGTCACGGACCTGGTCCGGCAGGAAAACCCCGATGCCATATTGATTCCGGGGGATCTCTGCCAGGAAAAAACAGAAAATCACAACAGCTTCCTACTGATGGAGCAGCTGAAGGACTACCCGGTATTCTACTGCACCGGCAATCATGAAGAGCGCCGCAAAGATGTGGAGGCTGTCAAGCAGGATCTGCGTGACCGCGGGGTTATTGTGCTGGACGGCCGTTCCGTAGCAGCGGAATTCGGCAACAGCCTGTTTGAAATCGGCGGCATATCGAGCCGGACTTACAAGGTTGATCCGGAGTACACGGCAGAGGAGGTCAACGCGCTGTTCCACACAGACGGCTATCGGATTCTGCTGTCGCACCAGCCGCAGTGGATCGAGTTATATAAAGCCCTGGACTGTGACCTGACTGTCTGCGGTCATGCCCATGGCGGGCAGTGGCGGTTTCCGGGCACCGGGCAGGGACTCATCGCCCCGAACCAGGGACTTCTGCCGAAGTATACAAGCGGGATCCATGCTCTGGGCCGCAATCACGAGGTGATCAGCCGCGGCATGGCCTGGCATTATCACGGCATCCCCCGCATGTACAACAATCCGGAATTCGTCATGATCACGGTTACCCCGAAAGGAGAGCGCTCATGCTGAAAAAGCTGCCGCCCCTTGAAAAAATCTATGAAGCCTGGAGCGCGCTGGCTGACGGAAGAGTACGGAAAACGGCGGCAGGTTACGAAATCGATTCGTCCGACCGGGCCAAAACATACACAGTGATCCCGGATGGGAACACCTACGCGGCCACCGACAGCGCCACCTACTGGCAGGGCTATCCGGGTTACCCGGTGCTGGCTGTCTGGATGCTGGAAGGCATCCTGCCGTATCACCGCGAGCTGGCCGAAAGACTGCAGGGCGTGCCCTGGAAACAGCTGAATGAGAAGCATAAGCGCAATTACGCTGCCGCTGCGGAAGAGGCCTTTACCGGGCTGGAACCGGAGACTGTGGGGGAAATGAAAAAAGCCGCGGCAGATATCATGGCGCTTCTGCCGCAGCTGGATGTAAGTGTCAAAAGAGGGAAGAAGTGACGGGAATCACTTCTTTTTCATGCTGGCATCGATCCTGGTGTTGCCCTCAAGGACAAACTGCCCGTCCTCTTTGTAAGTCCGGGTTACCCGGTCACTCAGCAGGGTCATGATCTCATGCGGGATTGTCTGCAGTTCGTCTGCCATCTGATCAATCGAAAGATGCGGGCCGAAGATTTCAACGACGGTGCCGGAGGGATACTCGTACGGCAGCCGGATCATGCACTGGTCCATGCAGACCCGGCCGACAATCTCTGCCGGCTGGTCACCGACATATACCGTCCGGCCCTGGTTGCGGCGGAAAAGCCCGTCGGCATAGCCGATCGGCAGGGTCCCGATGATGACATCCTCAGGGGCTGTATAGGTTGCCCCGTAGCCGATTGTTTCCCCGGCCGGGACATGTTTGACCATGGTCATGGTTGTGTACAGTGACAGGGCGGGTCTGAGTTCATGGCAGAAGGTTGAAGTGCCGTACAGGGAAATGCCGACCCGGCAGGCGTTGCTGACCGGGGCATCAAACGATACGCTGGCATCAGAATTATCGCAGTGAATCCACTCGAACGCGTGATCAAGCGCACCCACGGCCGCCGCAAAGGCGTCATACTGCCGCCTGGTCATATCCGGATCCGTGTCGGCACAGGCAAAGTGCGTGAAGA
>JAEEHG010000066.1 GCA_016280695.1 Solobacterium sp.
ACAGCTGCCGCAAGAGCTTTTTTTCTCATATTGTCTTTCCTCCGTAAAAACTGTATCACAGAAAAGGAATCGGGTCTAATCCTGGCGTGGCTGTACGCCCTGCCAGAGATCCGCATCCTTCAGCATCAGAAGAATGGTATAGCCGGCGTCTTTGTAGTCAAATACGCCTTCGACGGTAATCGTTTCGCCTTCCTGCGGATAATCATCCGGGAATTTGTGTTCCCCGTTCCAGAAGAACTGCACCCCCTGGGCACAGCACTGGGTCGCGTCGGGAATGATACACCCGACCACCGGATTGCCGTCATCATCCTCACCGGTCGCGAATAACCCGGTGATGCGGATGGTCTTGCCGGCATAATCTTCCGGATTGGTCATCATATTCAGCACTTCACTGTAGATGACGGTGCTGCTCATGAAGGTCATGTCCATGACTTCTTCGGCTTGCTCAGGCACTTCCTCACTGAGCAGGTCCGGGGCTTCCTCCACGGCCGGGGCGATGGTTTCCTCAGCCGGCTCCGGGGTTTCATCATTGAGCAGGCTCTCAATCGGCACCAGGGTGCCCTGCGGCTCAGCCGAAGATGTCACCGGCGCCGGTGCCGGCGCGGGTTTCTTCGCGCAGCCCAGCCCGACCGTATTCTGGATCATGCCCAGGATCAGCACGGCAAACACTGCCTTTTTCCATTTTGTCTCAGTCATATGTCCAGATCTCCGCATGCAGCAGCTGCATGTTCATGTAGTATGTGCCCTTGTCATAGTTCACAACACCCTGCACGATGATGTTTTCCCCAAGGCTGGGCAGGTTTTCCGGTTCTTCCTCGAAAAACAGCTGGATCGAGTTGCCGGCCGGGCAGCATCCGGTGCCGTCGGTGATATCGCAGTTATAGATAACCCCTTTGTTCTGCACATCCTGCTGCACCCCGAACGTACCGGCCAGACGCACAACCTTGTCCTGATAGTCCTCCGGATGCACCAGCATGTTGGTCACTTCCGACATCAGCACGGTGTTGCTCATGAAGGTCAGGTCCATGTCTGCCGGGATGGCGCTTTCAATCTGCGGCACTTCCTTGGGTGTCGGTGAATCTGTTTTCGCGGAACAGCCGGTCAGCATGACTGCCGCCAGCACCAGTGTCATAAATCTACGCATAAGCCCTCCCCATGATCCTTCCGATCAGCATGCAGGCTAGAAAGATAACGATATTGACAGCGACAATAGTGGAACCGACGGGGGTTCCCTGCAGGATGGAGATCACCATGCCGCACAGTGAGGCGATGACTGCGAAGACCGCCGACCAGACGGTCACAGCCCGGAAGCTGCGCCTGATCTGCATGGCCGATATGGCCGGGAAGATCACCAGGGCCGAGATCAGCAGGGAGCCGACCAGGTTCATGGCCAGCACGATGATCACCGCCACGATGACGGCTACAGCCAGATTGGCCGCGTTTGTATTCAGGCCGGAGGCCGCCGCGAAGTCCTCATCAAAGGTCAGGGCGAAAATCCGGTTATAGAACAGAATATACAGGATCACCACGGAAATGGAAAGCACCGCGCAGAGCCATACCTCCCCCTCCGTCAGGGTCAGGATCGAGGTCGATCCGAACAATGTGCTGCACACATCCGCCGAGATGTTGGCCGAGGTGTTGAACAGATTCATCATCAGGTAGCCCAAAGCCAGGGAACCCACCGAAACCATGGCAATCCGGGCATCCCCGCTGACCCGGGTCCGGCTGCCGCCCTTCAGCAGCAGGACAGCGGCCAGAATCGTAATCGGCAGGATAATCAGCATTTTCTGCGCCAGCATGCCGGTAATCGTGGCAATGGTCATGGCCCCGAAAGCCACATGGGAAAGCCCGTCACCGATATAGGAGAACCGTTTCAGGACGAGAATCACCCCCAGCATGGCCGAGCACAGTGCGATCAGCACACCGACAATCAGCGCGTAGCGGACAAAGGGATACTGCAGATATCTGCCCATCTGATCAATAATACTCATGCCTGTGCCTCCTGTCCCATCAAAGCGGTGAATTCCTGCCGGGTGCCGAAGAAGATCCTGTCACTGAACGAAAGGATATGCGTGGCGTATTTCAGGGCAGCGCCGAGATCATGGGAAATCATGATGATCGTAACCCCGGCCCGGTTCAGTTCCTCGATCAGCCGGTACAGCTCAGCGGTCACCTGGGGATCAAGACCGGTCACCGGTTCATCCAGCACCAGCGCCTGGTCCGCCGCGCACAGGGCCCTGGCCAGCAGCACCCGCTGCAGCTGTCCGCCCGAGAGCTGCCGGCAGCTCCTGTCCGCCAGTTCCGCAATCCCCAGCCGGGCCATATTTTCCGCCGCCAGCTGCCTGTCCGCTGCCGAATAAAACCAGCGCCGGCCCAGTCTTTTCAGACAGCCGGAAAGAACGACTTCCCTGACCGTGGCCGGGAAATCCTTCTGGATATCCGTCCGCTGGGGAAGATAGCCGATTGTCCCGGCTGTCAGTCCTTCATCAAATACGATGTCTCCGGAAAGCGGCCGCAAAAGACCCAGCATGGATTTCATCAGGGTTGTCTTGCCGGACCCGTTTTCACCGATGATGCAGAGATAATCCCCCCGCTTTACGGTGAAGTTCAGATCCTTTATTATTGCCTGACCGTCATAGCCCAGGGTCAGATTGCGGCACGTAATCATATGTTTCTCCTTCAGTTCAGTGCGGTTTTGAGCACTTCAAGATTCTCCTTCATAATGCCCAGGTAAGTCTTTCCCGCGGCCTGTTCACCGGTCACGGACTGCATGGAATCCAGGGTCAGAACATCGGCGTCCCGGCCGCTGTTTTCGATAATGGTGCGGGCAATCTTCCCGTCCCCGCTTTCAATGACCATGACATGGTCCAGCTCCAGTTCACTGACCTTTTCCGCCAGGAACCGTACGGTTTCAAAACTGGCTTCGGTTTCTGCCGAGCAGCCCGCAAACGCCGCGTAGTATTCCAGGCCATAGTCTTCGGTCAGATAACGGAACGGGAACCGGTCCCCGAACAGCAGGACATGTTTTGCGGCTGTGCCGGTCACTTCGGCATACGCTTCATCCAGGGCTTTCAGTTCCCCCGTATAAGCCGCAAGATTGTTCTCATATTCTTCCGCATGGCCCGGATCCTTTTCCTTCAGCACATCTGTGATGGCCCGGCAGAAGACTTCGGCGTTACGCAGTGACAGCCAGACATGTTCGTCGTATTCCTCTTCCTCTTCTTCATGTTCATGATCTTCCGCCTGCATGCCTTCGACTTCTTCCTCGGCATACGCGCTGTCACCCAACACTTCCAGCAGGCTGATGACCGTCATGTCAGGATTGACAGCGGATTTCAGGGCATCTTCGACCCACTCGTCGGATTCCCCGCCGACATAGATAAACACATCACAATCGGAAATCTTCATGATGTCATCGGCTGTCGGCTGGTAGTTGTGCAGGTCTGCCCCCTTGTTCAGAAGCAGGGTGAGATCCGTGTTTCCCGTCTGGTCCCCGAGCAGGGTCCGGGTCCAGTCATAGAGCGGGAATGTGGTGGCGACAATCGCCAGCGGTTTTTCCTGCGGGGCTGCCGCCGTGGTTTCTGTTTTTACGCAGCCGGCCAGGAAAAGAACCGGCACAATCAGTGTTTTCAGTATTTTCTTCATGCTTTCCTCCTTTACTGATGATCTTTCTGTCTTGATCACAGCATCAGGAGTTCCGCCGCACATTCATCTTCTGCAGGGTTTCGGCAGTTTCATATACCGCTGCGGAACAGATTTCCCGTTCCGTTTTGAAAACAGGCATGCGGGACACGGCGGCTGCCGCGGCCGGGGCAGCCGTGGCCTCCGGTTTTGTCCGGATCATCTCGCAGACCGGGCAGTCTTCACCCGGACCGTCATGATGATGCCCGGCATGCACCGCTTCGGCAGTGAAGGCCAGCGCCATCAGGATACACAGCAGGAGCGCCGTCAGACGCCGCTTCATCAGTGTTGCCCCCGCTTTGTCTGGCAGTCACTGCACAGACCGTAAAAGACCGTCCGGTACGGATCCAGCGCAAAGGCATGCTCAGCCAGCTGTTTCTGCAGGGCCCCGATTTCCGCCGCCGGCATGTGGATCAGGCGGCCGCAGTCAGTGCACAGGCAGTGACAGTCCGGCGCGTGTTCTCCCTCCCCGTCCACAAACGCGTAGCAGCAGGAACTGCCCTCATCCGCCGGGAAGCGGGCCACCGTGCCTTCGGCCACCATCTTCTCCAGATGCCGGTATACCGTCGGCAGGGAAATCCGGCCGCCGCCGGCCTGCAGGGCATTACAAAGATTCCGGGCGGTCATATGCTCTCCCGGATGATCGTGCAGATACTGCCGGAGCTGGTCTTTCTGATTTGTTCTGTATGTATGTTTCTTGTTCATAATTTGATAATCGTTATCAAATTACAATAGATACCTCGTGATTGCAAGTTATATACCTTTAAGATACGCAGGCCGGGCAGAGTAAAAGCCGCATCAGCGGCTTTTCTGTTTTATTCGGCAGCGGCGAAGATCTCTGTCAGCCGGAGCAGGATTTCCACGTTCTTCTCCATGCTCTGGACCGGTACATACTCAAACCGGCTGTGGGCGTTTTCATACCCCGCGCTCAGGTTCGGGCACGGCAGCCCCCGGTGCGAGAGGGCCGAGCCGTCGGTGCCGCCGCGGAAAGCCAGCTGTTTCGGCTCCACGCCGCAGTCCCGGATGGCCTGTACCAGGTATTCCACCAGATACGGCA
>JAEEHG010000067.1 GCA_016280695.1 Solobacterium sp.
CATCAATGCGTGCATGAAGCTGGAAGGCAGGAAGCCGCTGATCTTCGGCCGGGATGAAGCGTATATCGGTGTCCTGATCGATGACCTGACCACCAAGGGAACCCTGGAACCGTACCGGCTGCTGACCTCGCGGGCCGAGTTCCGGCTGCTGCTGCGGCATGACAACGCCGAACAGCGGCTGCTGGCCAAAGGCCATGAAGTGGGCCTGGTCAGTGATGAGCGCTATGAGGCGTTCCTGCGGAAGATGGATGGCCTTTCCGCCCTGAAGGATCATCTGCGGGAGACCGTATTTACCCTGGATGATGACCGGGTGCACGACTATCTCAGTGCCCGGGGCTATGATGAATACTCCCATACCGGGGTCAACGGCATGGACCTGGTGAAGCGGCCGAAGGTCACCACCCGGGAACTGCTGGAAACCATCGGCGAGGAACCGGATCCCGAACTGGCGGCCAAGTGTGATATCGACCTCAAATATGAGGGCTATATTTCCAAGGCCCGGAAGGAAGCCGAAAAACTGCAGGCCATGGAACAGCAGATCCTGGGCCTGGACTTCAACTATGACGAAGTGGACAACCTGTCGCTGGAAGGGCGGCAGAAGCTGGTCAAATACAAACCTGCGACCATGGGGCAGGCCTCCCGTATCTCCGGTGTCAATCCGGCAGATCTGGCGGTGCTGGCCATTGCGATCCGGCAGGGCAAAGGCAGGAGGACAAAGGAAAATGAGATATGAAGATGTAGTATCGAATGTCAGGGTCTATGGCCTTGAGGAATCCGTGCGCGGCTCCAAGTATCCGATGGCAGTCGACCTTTCGACTGTCAACGGGGAGATCACCGAGCGGACACTGAAACTGGCCAGGGCCGTTCCCGGCAGCGGGCACGACAATTTCCTGAACGGTGTGATCGTGCAGTTCGACCTGACTTTCACGAACAAGGCCTGGGTGGAAGCGGAGCGCTACCACTTCCTGGATTTTGTCTCGTCACAGTCCACCATGCACCGGATCACGAAGTTTGATCTGGACAAGGCGTATATCGAATACACCGATCCGCGGATCATTGAGATCATGAAGGAAAAGACGAGGGAGTACAACGAACTGCAGGATGACATCCGGCGCCTGAAGGCAGAAGGCAAGGATGTGACAACCCTGCGGGACCTGTCCGCCCAGAAATATCTGGAAATTCTCTACTCCAACCCGGCCGGCTTCAAGCTGACCGCCCGGATGACCACCAATTACCGGCAGCTGAAGACCATCTACGCCCAGCGGCGGGATCACCGTCTGCCGGAATGGCGGGCCTTCTGCGACTGGATCCGGACCCTGCCGAACAGTGAATTCATCGTGCGGGAAGATGAAGCTTAAGAAGATTCTTTCCTGTCTGTGCCTGCTGGTCCTGTGCGGGTGCGGCCAGGCTGAACAGAAACTCCCGGACAGTGTCTACGGCATGTGGTTCTCCTATCTGGATTATGAAGAGATGTTCCATGACCAGGACGAGAAGGAGATGCAGGCCGATCTCACTGCCGCGGCGGAAAACATGCGGGATCTCGGCGTCAACACGGTATATATCCATGCCTGTGCTTTTACCGACGCCTTCTACGCGTCCGACATCTATCCCCGGACGGCAAGCCTGCCGGGCATTGACTATGATCCGCTGGCCCTGTTTGCCGGGGCCGCGCATCAGGCCGGCCTGCAGGCGGAAGCCTGGATCAACCCGCTGCGTTCCGTGGCCGTCGGTGCGGAGGGAAACCTGCCGGAGGATTCACAGATCCGCATCTGGATTGAGCGCAATGATGAACGGGTGCGGCAGGTCAACGGCCGCTGGTACCTGAACCCGGCCTATCCCGAGGTCCGGAGCCTGGTTGTTTCGGTTGTGCGGGAAGTGCTGGAACACTATGACGTGGACGGGATCCACTTCGATGACTATTTCTATCCGGAAGGGGCAGACCGCCGCTTTGATGCCTATGTTTATGGCCTGGCGGCTGACGGGGAAGATATTTCCCGGGAAAGTTTCCGGACGGCCCAGATCAACGCGCTCGTGCAGGAAGTACATGCGGTATGCGCGGAACACGATAAGCGCTTCACGATTTCCACCGCCGGCAATATGGAAAACAACCTGACGCTGTATTACGCGGATCCGGCTGCCTGGGTGGAAGCGGGGACGGTGGATATCCTGATCCCGCAGATTTACTGGGGCTACGGACATCCTGTCAAACCCTATGCCGAAACATTGGATGAATGGCTGGCGGTGACGGCGGAAAGCGACGTCATGCTGGCGGCCGGCCTGGCGGCGTACAAGATCGGCACGGAAGACCAGTGGGCCGGCAATGCGGCTTCCGAGTGGGTGGACAGCGATGACATGCTGGCCCGCCAGACCCGCACGGCGCTGGAAAAAGGCTGTGTCGGGGCGGCATACTTCCGCTATGGCTCGCTTTTTGCGACAGAGAATCCGAATGCCGCAGGGGAGATTTCCCACCTGCGGGACGAAATCAGAAAGTAGGTAACCATGAACCTTGAGCAGCTGCAGACATTTGCGGAACAGCGGGGTCTGGTCTGGACGGACCGGACGGCTTTCATGCTGCGGCGGTATGCGGAACTGCTGAAGGAATGGAATGAAAAAATGAACCTCACGGCCATTACGGAACCGGAGGACGTCTATGAAAAGCATTTTGCGGACTGCCTGATCCCGATGGCATATCTGCCCAGGAGCGGGACGGTCTGTGATGTCGGCAGCGGCGCCGGCTTTCCCGGCCTGGTCTTTGCGGTCATGGCCCCGGAGCTGCGTGTAACGCTGCTGGAACCGATGCATAAGCGCTGTGTCTTTCTGCAGGCGGTGATCGCCGAGCTGGGCCTGGACAACGTCACCGTGGACAACCGGCGGGCCGAGGACAGCGCGGACCTGCGTGAGCACTTCGATGTCACGACGGCCAGAGCTGTGGCGAACCTGCCGGTGCTCAGTGAGCTCTGCCTGCCCCTGACCAGGACCGGGGGTATCTTCCTGGCCATGAAGGGATCGCAGGCCGCTGCCGAACTGCAGGCCGCAGCCCATGCCGTTGCCGTGCTGGGCGGACAGACCGAAGCCGTGCAGAACGAGACGCTGCCGGGCGGTGAAGCCCGCACGAATATCATCATCCGCAAGCACAAACCGACCCCGGCCAGATATCCGCGGCCGTACGCGAAGATCAAAAAGAACCCGCTTTAAGGAGGACCGCATGGAAAACAGCGTAAGAAGAAGATTATTGGATGCGATCGGGATCTCCGGCGGGGCCCGTGTTGTAGATATTCCCATGGACCGGATCGAACCGTCCCGTTACCAGCCCCGGATTCACTTTGATGAACAGGCGCTGCAGGAACTGGCAGTCTCCATTCAGAAGAACGGCCTGATCCAGCCGATTACCGTCCGGGAAGTCGACGGGCACTATGAGATTATCGCCGGGGAACGCCGCTGGCGGGCTGCCAGGCTGGCCGGTCTCGACAGGATTGCCGGCTATGTCCTCTCGCCGAGTGAAACCCAGGCGGCGGAGATGGCCCTGGTGGAAAACATCCAGCGGGAAGACCTGACCGCCGTGGAAGAAGCTAAGGCATATGTGCAGATCATGCGGCAGTCCGGCATGACCCAGGAACAGGTGGCGGCCCGGGTAGGCAAGTCTCAGTCGGCAGTGGCCAACAAAATCCGCCTGCTCAACCTGAATCAGTCGGTGCAGGAAGCCGTCATGGACCGGACCCTGTCCGAGCGCCATGCCCGGGCCCTGCTGGCCCTGAAGCCGGAACAGCAGGAAGAAGCCCTGAAATATGTGACGGAACGGGAACTGAATGTCCGGCAGACGGAAGCGTATGTGGAAAAGATGACCCTGAAGCAAAGCCGGAAAAAACGGCAGAAGACCAGGGGGTATTCCCGGAACATCCGCATCGGCATCAACTCCGTGAACCAGTGCGTGCAGATGATCAAAAACATGGGCATTGATGTGGTCAGTGACATGGAAGAAACAGATACAGACGTCCGGATTGCCATCCGGTTTCCGAAATGAGGGATTGAAGTATGGGAAAAATCATTGCTGTCGCGATGCAGAAAGGCGGCGTGGGCAAAACAACAACCAGTATGAATCTGGCCGCCGGGCTGGCGTATGCCGGCCGCCGGGTGCTGCTTGTGGACCTGGACCCGCAGGGGAATGCCACCCATGGCATCGGCGCGAACAAGGTGGGCTTTGACCGCCAGCACAGTGTCTATGAAGTCCTGGTGACGGATGAGCCGGTCAGCTCGGCTGTGGTGCATCTGCAGATGCCGCCGCTGGATGTGCTCCCCGCGACCATCGACCTGGCCGGGGCGGATGTTGATATGGCGTCCTCTTCCTATGAAGTCGGCCGCGAACAGCTGCTCAAGCGCAAACTCAACGCGGTCCGGAGCAATTATGACTACATCATCATCGACTGTCCGCCGGCCCTGAGCCTGCTGAACAACACGGCATTGACCGCGGCAGATTCGGTGCTGATCCCGGTACAGTGTGAATACTACGCGCTGGAAGGCCTGACCCAGCTGCTCAGCACCATCCGCATGGTGCAGAAACTTTGGAACCCGGCCCTGTCCATCGAAGGCGTACTGCTGACCATGTTTGATGTCCGCACGAAGCTGTCGGTGGAGGTCCAGCAGGAAGTCCGTAAATATTTTAAGGAAAAAGTATACCGCTGCTATATCCCGCGCAATGTCCGGCTGTCGGAGGCGCCCAGCAGTGAGATGTCCATCTTTGAGTACGATACCCGCTCCGAAGGCGCGAAAGCGTATGCGGCGCTGGTCAAGGAAGTACTGACGCAGAATGAGAAGGGAGGCCGATGATGGCAGAACGGAACAAGAAAGCACTGGGACGGGGGCTCGACTCGATCTTCGGGCAGGACGTCAGCCAGTTCCTCGATGAAATTCAGTCAAACGGCCGGGAAGCGCCGGGCCGCCGGGAGATCGAGGTGGCAGTCAGTGAGATCAGGCCCAATCCCTATCAGCCCCGGAAAGAATTTGATGAGAAAGCCCTGAACGAACTGGCGGATTCCATTAAGCTGCACGGGATCTTCACCCCGCTGCTGGTCCGCAAGAGCGTGCGCGGTTATGAACTGATCACCGGTGAACGGCGCCTGCGGGCAGCCAGGATTGCCGGCCTGACTACGGTGCCGGCGATTTCCGTCGACTTCACCGAGGAACAGATGATGGAAATCTCCATTCTGGAGAATGTCCAGCGTGAAGACCTGAACCCGATTGAAGAAGCCTCCGCCTATGAGAGCCTGATCAGCCGGCTCGGTTATACCCAGGAAAAGCTGGCCCAGCGGGTCGGCAAATCCCGGG
>JAEEHG010000068.1 GCA_016280695.1 Solobacterium sp.
GGATCCTTTGCCAGCTCATCGCTGTGATACGACCTGCCGCGGAACGCGTGACCGTTAATTGCCTCCCGGCGCTGCCGGTTGATGCGCCTGACTGCCTGGATTACCTCAAACAGGCGGGCCCGGCCTGAAATACCGTAGGCTTTCAGGGACGGCGAAACAGCCAGGCAGATCGTCTTGTCTGTCCGGCTTTCATCTGCCACTACAAGATTGTCATTGAGCGGGTCCAGCCCGCGCTCAACGCATTCGACCGAAGCGTAGAACGACTTCAGGTCGATCGCAATATATCTTCCTGTTTCCGTCATGGGTTCCCTTTAGAAAACAGGGTCACTGCCCTGTTTCCGGTTATTTCTTGGTGTCGAAGCTCTTCAGGATATAATCCACAAAAACATCCAGGTTTTCCGAAGCGTCCGCTGACAGCGTTTCGAAGCACAGCAGGTGCAGGGTGTCTTCATCATCAACGAAGATCACATCGGTATATCTGGTATCATCCGAGAAGGACATGTCCACCCGCTGGGCCTCATAGCCGGCAACCTTGGCGGTCCCGTATACTGTATCGGTCAGGATATCACCGTAGTCTTCTTCAATTGATTCCACTTCCCATTCGATCCATGTTTCCGGCTGGCCGACAACCGGGTCGTACTCAGCCAGCTCTGCGGTTGTATAGCTGTAGGTCATGAAACTGTACGCGGTGTTCTGCCGGCTGTCAACGTACCGCAGGGTGATTGCGGCCGGATCATCTGTTTCACTGACGTCAATCCAGCTTTTCGGAATATCGAAGAAGCCGATATCCTCCATGCCCTCACGGATGGCCGATTCCCCCGGCCACGCGGGCGCCTTGCTGCCGCAGCCGGCCAGCAGGACTGCCGCCATAATTACGTATAATGTCTTTTTCATATGTATCTTCCCCTTTATCTCTTGTTCTTATTTTAGCGGAAGAAACGCTCTGAAGAAAGAGACACAGATTAATCTTCCGGACCGGTCAGCCTGGCAATGACCCGGTCACCGACAATGAAGCACACCTCACAGCCGGTTTCCTCCCCGAATGTCTCATAGATATAGCCGGCCGAATGCGTGCCCCGGGCCACCGTACGCACCGAGTTGGCCACATAGCCGTACTTCACATCCATGTCCGAAAAAACCGCAATTGCTTCGTCATCGTAGCTGTTCGTGCGGTCCTTGACGAGCTTGAGCTGCTGCTTCGGGCGGAAGATCTCACTGCCCTGATACTCCTGTACACCGACAATGGTGATATATGTTTCCTTCATCATGTCATCCTCCTGACGGGCATATCCTATCCCGAACTCCGGTGCAGAAAAACTGCCAGGCATGCTATACTGAGACCGGAGGTTCCATCATGGCAGAAAAAAAGACCAGTGCCTTTGCCCTGCTGCGCATCCTGAAGAAGTACAGTGACGAAGACCATATCCTGAGTGCCCGGCAGATCATCGATATGCTGGATGAATTCTACGGTATCCGAATCGAACGGCGGACCCTGTATTCCAATATCGAGATGCTGGAACAGGACGGCTATGTAATCAGCCGGTACGAGGATAACGGCAAGGGCTATTATCTGAAACAGCGCCAGTTTGACAAGGCTGAAGTGCTGTTGCTGTGCAACGCGGTGCACGCGTCCCATTTCATATCCGCCAGCCAGAGCGACACCATCATCCGCAAGCTGCTCGATACCCAGAGCAGCCACCAGGCCCGGGAGTTCAAGGATTCGGTATATCTGCCCAACCGGCAGAAGACAAACAACACCCAGCTGCTGCAGAACATCACCCGGGTCTCGGAAGCCATCCGGGACAGCCACCCGGTCAGCTTTACCTACCTGCGCTACAATACCCGCAAGCAGCTGGAGCCGCGCCGGCAGCTGCCCTATGAGGTTGAGCCGCGCTACATTGTCTACGCCGACAGCCGGGCCTATATGATCGTTACCAGCGATTCGCATCCCGGTTTTGCCCATTACCGGCTGGACCGCATGCAGGATGTCAAAGTATTGAACAGCCATGTGCGGCCGCTGAGCCGGGAACTGGATGCGTATGAGTATGCCCGCAACAAGCTGTTCATGTATGCCGGGGAAATGCAGTGGGTTACGTTCCTGTGCCAGGCCCGCATCATGGACCATATGATTGACCTGTTCGGCCCGGAAGTCATGATCATCACCCGCAGCGACGAGCAGTTCACCATCCGGGTCAACACCAGCACCCGGGGCGCGATGTTCCTGGCCCAGCAGTATATGGATTCCATGGAAATCCTGGAACCGGAGAGCCTGCGGCAGGACTTTATCACGCAGCTGCAGAACACCATGAAGCGATACGAACAGAAATGAGGCAGCCATGAAACAGGAAACACTTGATATTATCAGGAAATTTACGGAGGACCGGGACTGGGACCAGTTCCACTCCCCGGCCAACCTGGCCAAGTCAATCGTCATTGAGGCGGCCGAACTGCTGGAATGTTTCCAGTGGAGCGATGAATTCGACCTTGAACATGTCAGGGAGGAACTGGCGGACGTGATGGTCTATTGTGTGGACATGGCGGACAAGCTGGAACTGGACATGGATGAGATTATCCAGGCCAAGATGAAGAAAAATGCCGCGAAGTACCCGGTGGAGAAAGCCCGGGGTTCCGCGGCAAAGTATGATCAGCTCTAAGACGCAGTGATGCGTCTTTTTTATTCGGATGCCTTGAAGTTATAGACCGGCTTCAGGATTTCCCTGACCTCAACTGTTTCGTTAATGACATTCAGAATCGCCTCCTGCGGCTTGTAGGCCTGCGGGGCTTCATCCAGTGTTTCGGCGCTGACCGAGGTCGTATAGATGCCCTGCATCTCATTCTGATAGTCCTGCAGACTCAATACATGTCTCGCTCTGGTCCGGGACATGATACGGCCGGCTCCGTGCGGGGCCGATTCGTTCCATTCCGGATTACCCTTGCCCACGGCCAGAATGCAGCCATCCTTCATGTTCAGCGGGATCAGCACCAGTTCTCCCCGGTGAGCCGAGATGGCACCCTTGCGCAGAACCATTTCCTCTGTATCGATATAATTGTGGATCGTGTGAAATGCAGATACGGCGGAAAGACCGGCAGACTGCATGATAAACTCAGCCATCAATTCCCGGGAACGTCTGGCAAAGCGCTGGCAGATCTCAATGTCATGCATA
>JAEEHG010000069.1 GCA_016280695.1 Solobacterium sp.
ATCAGCTTCGGTCAGGATGCCGGCAGCCAGGGCCCGCCGCAGCAGGATGGCCAGCCGTTCCATGCCATAGCGGTCTTCCACACTGGTATAGATCTTCGAGCAGGCAAGAGAGTAACGGCCAAACTCAAGGGCCTTTCCGGCATCGGTGAACACCAGTTCCGGTTCATTCTGTTCATTAACGCCAGTATGCAGGGCCTCATACAGATCTTTCAGTATATCAAGCGGGACGTGCAGAAGATACCGCATTGTGCCGAACGTGTATTCCAGCCGGTCTGCGGCCAGCTGCGGGGACGGATTATCCGCCACCGGATACATCCGGTAGTTTTCAACCTGCGCCAAGGCAATGCCGTCTTCTGCCAGCAGTGCTGATATTTCCCTGTCATGATGCAGAATGGCAGCCGTATCCTTTTCAGTATATTCCTGCTGCAGATAATCTTTATGGACAAAGTCCACAGCATGGGAGAAAACCGGCGTTGATATATCGTGGAAAAGCGCTGCCAGGGCTGCTTCCCGGCAGGCAGTAAAATGCCAGGTAATCAGGGCAGTGCCGATGCTGTGCTGCAGCCGGGAACAGGGCACAGCGGTACGGTAGAGCGGAAAATTCGTGTAGATCATCCCGCAGTACATATCAATATCACTGAGACGGCGCATGGCCGCGGTCTGTATGTAAGGCCGCATGAAACCCGGCACATCATCGTGATAAATTGTGAACAATTCAGAATTGAGATGGTTTTTTCTCATGAAAAATATTATAGAACAAAACAGATGAGGCGTCTGCCTCATCTGTCTGCGTAATCTTCCAGGATCCGCCGTATTTCTGTTTCGTCAAACGGCAATTCCTGCAGCCGCTGTGCTATGGCTTTCGTGTCATGGATCTTCAGGCTGTCTGTATAGACTTCCGCCTGCCGGACCTGTCCTTCCCGTACATCCAGCCGGATCTGCCAGATACCGTCTTTCAGCCGGTATTCAAGGGTTGTTTCAAAAGCTGGTGTTTCATTCATCAGCCAGTCAGGATCAGCCAGTTCATCCCGCAGCCGCCGGATCACATCCGGGGCCGGCAGACTCCCTGCTTCATACGGACCGTAATGTGCGGATACTTGCGCGATGATCTGTTCGGCAGTGATCTGCGGATTGATGTCCTGCAGATTGATTACCCGGCTGCGCACCGAATCGATGCCGTGGGATTTCATCTTAAGCGGCGAGGGCTTCAGGGCGCCGGTGAGATTCTGCCGGTCTACGGAGATCATCAGCGTACCATGGTACAGGTAACGTCCTGCCGCGGACATGGAAGCGGTTCCAGAGAACTTCCGGCCGTCGGCCAGCAGGTCATTGCGGCTGCCGGTAATGGACCTGATACCCAGTTCCTGCAGACCTGCGGTCAGCCAGCCCAGCAGCGGTTCAATCCCCTTTTCATGCGTAAACCAGGAATAGTTCAGGTTGCCCGGATCCTGGTAAACAGCCCCGCCGCCGGTATAGCGCCTGACCAGCCGGATGCTGTGTTCCTCCATATAGGAAGGATCACATTCAAGCCAGCTGTTCTGGTTGCGGCCGATTACCACACAGGGATCATTGCGCCAGAAGAACAGGGTTTCATCGGTAAAGTGATCAAACAGATACTTTTCCGCTGCGACGTTGAAATACGGGTCATTTGATCCGGAAATCAACAGTTTTTTCATTACAGGTGCAGATGTCCGATGCCGAGATCCATCGCCGCTTCGTGAATGACTTCACCGGTTGTCGGGTGCGCGAAGATCATCTTCTGCAGGTCTGTGTCCTTCAGGTGATTTACAACTGCCGCATTAACGGTTTCAATCAGCGAAGACGCATCCGCGCCGACGATGGCCCCGCCGACGATGACATCGTTTTCATCCTTCATGAGCTTGATGAAGCCTTTGGTCTCATTCATGGTCAGGGCCTTGCCGTTGCCGACATAGTCAAACCGGCCGGTCTTGAAGGATCTGCCCTGCTTCCTGAGATCATCCTCACCCAGGCCGACAGTAGCCACTTCCGGTGATGTGAAGATAACGCTCGGGACTTCCTCACGGCGGAACGGATGCTCATCACCCAGGATGGCATCCACGGCAATCATGCCCTGGTGGCTGGCCGCGTGCGCCAGCTGGATGATGTTGTTGACATCGCCGATGGCATAGATGTGCGGTTTGTTTGTCCGCATGCACATATCGACCTTGATGCCCCTGCCGCGGTCATTGAGCTCCACAGCAGCCTTGTCGATATCGAGGCCTTCCATATTCGGTTCACGGCCAATCGCGACAAGTACGGCATCGGATTCGATTTCCTTTGTTTCCCCGCCCTTTTCAAAGACGGTAACTGCTTTGCCGGCATCACTGTTCTTCAGTTCAGTTACCCGGGCAGACAGTTCAAAGCGGATGCCCTTTTCTTCGCCCATGCGGCGGACATATTCGGAAATATCAGTATCGACCATGGCAATCAGCCGGTCCAGGAATTCCACAACGGTCACTTCCGCGCCCAGATCCCTGTACAGGAAGGCAAATTCCAGACCGATAACACCGCCGCCGATGATTGTGATCTTCTCCGGCAGGCTGCGGTTCGCCAGCGCGGTTGTGCTGTTGAGCACAAACGGCAGGTCGATGCCCGGGAAATTGATGCGGGAGATTCTGGATCCGGTAGCGATGATGACATCATCAAAGCCCATGGTGTATTCGCTGCCGTCCTTGTCGTGAATCATGACTTCCGTGTCACTGACAAAGGATGCGGTGCCGCGGATCACAGTTACCTGGTTGCTCTTCATCAGTGACTCAACGCCGCCGACAAGACGCCGGACAACATCATCCTTGCGGGCGATAATCCGGTTCATATCCGGCTTGACAGCACCCTGGACATCGATGCCGAAGATTCCTGCTTCCTGGACCAGATGATTGACTTCCGCGGAACGGATCAGTGCCTTGGTCGGAATGCAGCCGACATTCAGGCAGGTGCCGCCGAGGTTTTCCTTTTCCACCAGAGTAACTTTAAGCCCCTTCTTGGCCGCGTAGATGGCAGCGACATAGCCGCCCGGACCGCCGCCGATAATCAGCAGCTGGGCATGTTTCCCTTCATCCGCTGCGGCAATTTCCTTTTCCTCGAGCGCCACGAGCAGCTGGCCGAGCTTGACGAATTCACCCGCCTTGACCCCGACAGAGGTCACAACACCGTCAGCCGGTGCCTTGTATTCACGGGTATCCTTATCTGCTTCGGTAGCGACAAGGACATCACCCTTATGAACTTCCATGCCGGGTTCTGCCACGACTTTAACGGCCTTGCCGCCCTCGATCACACGCAGTTCATGACGTACAGGTTCCTTTTCCTCGGCCTTCTCGATTTTGACGATCAGCTGGCCAAGTCTGACAAACTTGCCTTCTTCCACGCCGATCTCGGTAACAACACCGTCAATCGGGGACTTATATTCGCGGGTATCCTTATCAGCTTCTGTTGCCACAAGAACCTGGTCTTTTTTCACACGGTCACCGACTTTGACGGCAATCTTTGTGCATTTGCCGCCTTCGATCACCCGCAGCTCTTCCGACTCCTTGACCGGTTCAGCCGCAGCCGGTTCCGGTGCCGCTTCTTCCGCACCGCTTTCCGAAGCGATGACAGCCAGCACCTGGCCGAGTCTGACGAATTTGCCGACTTCACAGCCAATGGCTGTAATCACACCGCTGACCGGAGCCTTGTATTCCCTTGTGTCCTTGTCAGCCTCAGTGGCAACAATGACCTGTCCCTCTTCCACCTGGTCACCGACATTGACGGCAATCTTTGTGCACTTGCCGCCCTCGACAACGCGGATTTCGGTTTCCTTCATCGGCTTGACTTCGGCAATCGCCGCGACCAGCTGGCCGAGCTTGACAAACTTGCCTTCCTCCACACCGACTTCTGTTATTTTACCGGCTGCCGGCGCCTTGTATTCACGTGTATCCTTGTCGGCTTCCGTTGCGGCGATAACCTGGTCTTTTTCAACCATATCGCCGACTTTGACATGTACCTTAACGCACTTGCCGCCTTCAACAACACGGATCTCTGATGCACTCATAATTAATTCCTCCTGACAAAATCATTATATAGTAAAACCCGCAGATGCGGGTTTTTACGCTTTCTTTGCTTAAACAGTATCCTGCTTAGAGCTTGGCGAGCAGATCATCGATATTCGGCATATCCATCAGATTTGCGGCATAGTGGGCAAATGTCACTGTGTCGTTTTCATCGATGATGAACATCGCCGGCAGCTGCTGCTCATCGCCTTCATAGTCACCATGGACAAATCCGGCTTCCTTGACCTTGGCACTCTTGGCCTTCAGATCATCCATACGGTCA
The DNA here is from genome assembly GCA_016280695.1 of Solobacterium sp. Taxonomy (GTDB): domain Bacteria; phylum Bacillota_I; class Bacilli_A; order Erysipelotrichales; family Erysipelotrichaceae; genus Bulleidia. Next base: position 4,330 of record JAEEHG010000069.1, read on the forward strand.
CCGATCAGGGCTTCCATGGATTCAGCAGGCTTGATATCGAGCGCCTTGTAGATGTTCATTTCCGGATCGGAAATGATTTCAAACGGCAGCCAGGCATTGGTGTTCTTCATGTCATTCTGAATGTGTTCCTGGTCAGACTGCATCAGAACAAAGACCTTGGCGTCCTTCTTCATGAATTCATCATAACGGTCAGCAATCAGCTTGCAGTCATAACGGCAGACTGTGCAGCCGATATAACGCAGAACCCAGAGAACGATCTTACCCTTCCATTCGCCTCTGAGGGAAACACCTGTTCTGTAACCGGTATTGAATTCGAAATTAGGCATTTTGTCGCCTGCAGCTAAACGTGGCATAGTATTATCCTCCTGTACAGTTTATTCATAACGGAAAATACGTAAAATATCAAGAATTATGACTGAACTCAGCGCACGACCCGGTAATTCATCCAGGTACCGCTGCGGTAGCGTCTGACAAAGAAGAAGATCCGGACAATCCAGTCCAGAAACATTGCGTACCAGACACCGATTACGCCAAAGCCCAGCCGGATGCCGAGAATGTAGCCGCCGAGCAGCCGCATGGAAAACATGGAGCAGATCCCGACCAGCATGGTATAGCGGGCATCTCCGGAAGCCCTCAGCGCATTCGGCAGGACAAAGGCAACTGAATGCGTAATGGTAGCTACAACACAGTCCACGATGATGATCTGCCTGACCAGAACGGCAGCCTCCGCCGTAAGTGTATACATTTTCAGGGTCAGCGGCAGGGTCAGGAACAGAAGCAGATTCGCGCACCCGGTCATAACGGCGGCAAGGAATACCATTCGGCGTATATAAAACCTGGCTTCATCATAGTCATTGGCACCGACGCAGCGGCCGACGACCGTCACGATGGCCATGCCCATGGCACTGTCAGCTATATAGGCAATGGTGCCGAGACTGTTGGCCACACCGTTGGCGGCAATCTGCGAAGTGCCCATGGTTGCGACGATGCTGGCCACCAGCACCTTGCCGAACTGGAACAGGCCGTTTTCAATGCCGTTGGGAACGGCAATGGAAAGAATCTTGCGGATGACGTTTCCCCGCCAGCAGAAGATATTCTTCAGATGGAGAACAATTTCATTGGCCGGGTTAAAGCAGCGCCGGATGATCAGTACTGCGGCAACAGCACGGGAGATCAGTGTCGGGATGGCGACACCTGCCACGCCGATATGCAGAATAAAGATGCCGATATAGTTGCCGACAAGATTGATCAGATTCATCAGCATGCTGACGCGCATTGTCACAGCTGTCATATTCATGGCCCTGTGCAGGGCTGCCCCGCTGTTGTATATACCCAGAAACGGAAATGAGAACGCGGTAATGACAAAATAGATAATGCAGGCTTCCATGACATCCGGGGAAATGGAATGATAGAGTGTCCCGATGATCTGCCGGTTGAACAGCAGCACAAGTGACATGAATACCGCCGGCACCAGGAAAGAAATCAGTACCAGCTGACCGGCTGCCAGATTACTGTAATCACGGTCGCCGTAGCCGATATACTGGGTGACAACGACTGCCCCGCCGGTGGTCAGGGCTCCCATGACGGCAATCACCAGGAAGTTGACTTCGTTGACAAGTGATACACCGGAAATGGCCGCCTCCCCGACGGATGAAACCATCATCGTATCCAGAATGCCGACCAGAATACCGAGGATCTGCTCAATCAGCAGCGGAACAATCAGACGCTGCAGCTGTTTATTGGAATAAGTCTTTCCCTGAACCATGATTCTTATTTTACGTACAGATTATAAAAAATCCAACGTAATAAATTTACATTTATTTTTCAGAAATGTTTGTTGACATTTTCATTATGAATGATTATATCTTTCATATAGAGATGAAATCTCTTATTAGATGGAGGAAATATAAAGATGGATGCTAGACAAGCGGCCCATGCCGTCAACGATTATGTCATTGCCTATCGCCGTGACATTCACCGCCATCCGGAACTTTCCATGAAGGAATTCCGGACTACAGACCGTATCTGTGAAGAACTGGATAAGATGGGAGTATCCTACCGCCGGATGGAACCGACCGGGGTTCTGGCTGAAGTAAAAGGCGGCAAGGGTCCGGGCAAAACCGTCCTGCTGCGCGGCGACATCGATGCCCTGCCCGTTCAGGAAGAAACCGGTCTGGATTTCGCCAGTGAGACACCCGGCTGCATGCATGCCTGCGGTCACGATACCCACAATGCCATGCTTATGGGGGCTGTCAAGTGCTTCCATGAGCACAAGGATGAATTTGCCGGTACAGTCAAGTTTATCTTCCAGCCGTCCGAAGAAACCGGTGAAGGCGCCCGGGCCATGATTGCCGGGGGCTGCCTGGAAGGTGTCGATTATATGTTTGGAACACATATTTCCTCACAGGTTGAACTCGGTCATATCGAAGCCTGCCCGGGTCCGATGCATGCTTCCGCCTTCTGGTTCAAGATCAAGATTACCGGCATGTCCTCGCATGGCGCTGACCCGTACCATGGCCGTGATGCCGCGGTTGCCGGTTCGGCTGTTGTCATGGCCCTGCAGGATATGGTTGCCCGTGAATACAGTCCGATGGACCCGATGGTTGTTACAGTAGGTGATATCCATGCACCGGGCCGTTTCAATATCATTCCCGGTGAATACCGCATGGAAGGCACGATCCGGACCTTCTCCCGTGAAATCAATGCTACGCTGGAAGATACGCTGAACCGTATTGCCAAAGGCGTTGCCGGGGCTTACCGCTGTGAAGCCGAAGTTGAACTGATCGAAGTTGCCGAAGTCAACATCAATAATGAGGAAGCATACGAGATCGGCCGCAAGGCAGCTGAAAAGATCGTGCCGGGCTGTGTCGATCTGGCTCATCCGCAGATGGGCGGCGAAGACTTCGCCTACTACACCCCGTATGTCAAAGCAAACTTCTTCACCCTTGGAGCCAGACTGCCGGATGCGGAAGGCAAAATCTATCCAATGCATCATGGCAAGGTGCTCTTTGACGAGCGCGCCTTCGAAATCGGTGTTGCCCTTTACATCCAGAGTGCCCTGGATGCCCTTGAAGCATAACATCATAATAAAATGTCCTGCAGGCAGCAGGACACTTTTTCAGTTTCCCCCTTGCAATTCATTTCGGACTGTGTATAATTAGTTTCGTGCATTGGGGTATAGCCAAGCGGTAAGGCAACTGGCTCTGAACCAGTCATTTCAGGAGTTCGAATCTCTTTACCCCAGCCATGCTAAATCCGGACCTGCAAAGGTCCGTTTTTTTGTATTTATTGGCTTTCTCTGAGTTGAATGAACATTCGAATAAAAGTATAATTGCATAATAAGAGGTAAATGATCATGGGAGATGAAATTCGTACAAGATTTGCGCCGAGTCCGACCGGATATATGCACATCGGCAATCTCAGAACTGCCTTGTGGACATACCTGATCGCCAAGAAAGACCCTAACGGAAAGTTTATTCTGCGTATTGAAGATACCGACCAGGCCCGTCAGGTTGAAGGCGCTACAGAAATTATTTATGAAACACTGAAGCAGTGCGGCCTCAAGCATGATGAAGGACCGGATATCGGCGGCCCTGTCGGACCGTATGTACAGTCTGACCGCATGCGTGTAGGCATTTATCTGAAGTATGCCCGCGACCTGGTCCACCGGGGCGGCGCGCATTATTGCTTCTGCAAGGAAGAAGATGTTGAGGCCCAGCGGCAGATTGCCAATGCCCGCGGCGTAGCCTTCAAATTCAATGACCCCTGCCGGCTGATTCCGTGGGAAGAAGCTGAAAAGCGCATTGAAGCCGGGGAAAGCTTTACCGTCCGGCAGACCATTCCGGCAACCGGTACAACTTCCTTTAATGATGAAGTCTTCGGTACCATTACGGTTGAAAACAGCACGCTGGATGACAACATCCTGCTGAAGAGTGACGGCTTCCCTACCTATAACTTCGCCAATGTCATTGATGACCATATGATGGGTATCACTGATGTTGTCCGCGGCATGGAATATCTGAGCTCCGCCCCGAAGTACAATCTGCTGTACGAGGCTTACGGCTGGGAAATTCCGCGTTACGTGCACTGCCCGCCGGTCATGAAGGATGAACATCATAAACTGTCCAA
>JAEEHG010000070.1 GCA_016280695.1 Solobacterium sp.
CAAGACAGACTATGAATTCAAAACCCACCGCACCCAGCTCAATGCCTACATGGAAGCTTTCCGGCAGCTGACCGGTGAGAGTGCCGACGCACTGATCTACCACATCCCGATCTGAACCGAAAAAGAGCTTCCGGCCTGCCGGAAACTCTTTTATTTTTATATATGCAGTCAGAAAAGAAAAATACCTGTATCAGGTATTCTTCTTCGGGTCTATTAAGGCTCCACTCAATTACAGCTTAACAACGTTGGATGCCTGCGGGCCGCGGTCGCTCTGTGTAACTTCGAAGCTGACTTCCTGCCCGTCATCAAGAGTTTTGAACCCTTCTCCCTGAATCGCTGTGTAGTGAACAAAAATATCTGTTCCGTCTTCAGCAGTGATGAATCCATAACCCTTTTCAGCGTTGAACCACTTAACCTTACCTGTTGCCATTTGTACTACAAATCTCCTATTCTATGATCCTTCCCGTGAAAAAGGTCCATGCGTCCATCAGGCGACAGAGCACAAACCTCCGTTGGTCCAGGATACGCTTTTAATATACTATCCCCGTCTCAAAAGTACAAGACCTGCACGCAGATCGTATCAATTTTGTTTGCCCATTTCATACCCTTGACAGACGATGATAATCGGTCAGATCACTCGCATACTCTCTGTACAGCTGTTCCACCGAGGCGTGATCCGAAAGGGTTTTCAGTTCCGCGTCCGTCATGCCGATCAGTTCGAGGAATTCCACCCGGCCGTTGGGCGTGTCAATCGCCTGTACGGTGCTGTCCGGAACGCAGATGAAACCGGTCAGATTGCTCTGCTGATGCGCGTCAATGCCTGCCTTCTGGCCGGTATAAAGATATTCATACGGCCGGAAGATCTCCCCCTTTGTAAAGGTCAGGCGCGCAATCATCTGCAGGATGCCGCAGATATTCCGCAGTTCCCCTTCCTCATCCTCAAAATCATATTTCTTCAGTTTCAGGGTCAGTTCATAGCCATAGCCGCTGATTTGCGGATCATCGGTTTCCTTGTCATAGATCTCGGTGAGGCCGAAGCTCACAAAGTGCCAGTAATCCCCGCCGTCATAGACGCTGATCCCGTCCAGCGGGTCGTTCCCGCCGAGAATCCACTTGATGATCGTGCCGTAGTGCTTCGGTTTGTCCTGGCCCGGGTACACCCGCAGGAATTCCTGTTCAATCGCGTCCCAGCCGGCTGTGCACACTTCTTCCGCCGGCTGTTCCGGTTCTTCCTTTTTCTTCTTCAGTCTGTCAAACAGCCCCATATTGTCCTCCTTACAGGTCCCGGGTCAGCAGTTCGATCATATGCACCGGATGACCGCCGCCCAGCCGGATGCCACGCTCACAGCCGTTGCAGTAAACCGCCGTATAATCCGTATCATACTGGCTGACCCATTCCTTCATCCGCTCCTGCTGTTCCGCCGGGGTCAGGATGGTTCTGTACTGATCCAGATACGCAGTCAGCTCCGGTGTCACGGCTGGCAGGTCCGGGGCTGCCGGATTGTTCAGCCAGACCCCGCAGAACCGGGTATTCTCATAATTCTCCGCCAGTTCACGGACAGTAAAATGCATGCGCCGCAGACACTCCCGCACCGCATCCTGCAGCGGCCGGTTGTTCCGGGTCCGCCAGCAGTCCTGCACCGTTATCACCCGGCCATAGTAGTCCGGAAAGTCAAACCCGGTATCCAGCAGGAATTCATAAAGACTGCGGACGGTATTCTCCGGCAGACGCTCCCGCAGCACCAGGTCACACAGCGTGCAGTTCTGGATGATCTCGTCATCTTCGCCGATATAACCGAGATCTTTCCGGCAGCACACCGCCTGCCGCAGGCCCTGATCCTCCATGTAGGCAGTCATTTTCCCGACAGCTTCGGGATGGTTTTTCCGGACATCACATCCGGGCAGATAGAAAATCATACATTCACCTCGTATACAGTGTACACCAGATCACGCGTACCCGGGCCTGATACGGAAAAGGAACTTCCGTTTCCGGAAGTCCCTTTCGGTTTATTTGATGATCGCTTCGTTCCATTCGGCCGGTACATCCAGGCCCAGGATTTTGACAACGGTAGCCGCGACATTGCTGAGGCCGAAGTCGCCTTCCTTGATTTCCGTGCCTTCCGGACCGTTGAAGACCGCGAACGGTACCCTGGCCAGGGAATGGCTGGTCTTGGTCTTGCCGTTCTTGTCGACCATTTCATCACTGTTGCCGTGGTCTGCCATGACCAGCAGCGCATAGTCCATCTTCAGGCAGGCATCCATGACCCTTCTGAGCATCAGGTCAACGCTTTCCACACCGATCAGGGTCGCTTCATAGTTGCCGGTATGGCCGACCATGTCACCGTTCGGGTAGTTGCAGCGCAGGAACTGATACTTGCCGGACTCGATGGCTGCCACCATGAGGTCGGTCACCTGGGCTGCCTTCATCCACGGCCGCTGCTCAAACGGAATGATATCCGAAGGAACTTCTTCCCATGTTTCCAGCTCTTCCGAGAACTTCTCAGACCGGTTGCCGTTCCAGAAATACGTTACATGGCCGAACTTCTGGGTTTCCGAGCAGGCATAGCTGCGGATGCCGTGGTTCACCAGGTATTCGCTCATGGTGTGCCGGATGTGCGGCGGTTCGACCAGGAAGTTGGTCGGCAGTTTCAGGTCGCCGTCATACTGCAGCATGCCGGCATAATAAACATGCGGGTTCTTTGCCTTGGCAAACTTGTCAAAGCCTTCTTCCTCAAAAGCCCTTGTGATTTCCAGGGCCCGGTCGCCGCGGAAATTGAAGAAGATGACCGCGTCGTTGTCATTGACCGTACCGGCCGGCACACCGTC
>JAEEHG010000006.1 GCA_016280695.1 Solobacterium sp.
CCCATGGTAATCAGGAAGATGATGCCGCAGATCTTATGCCGGAGGGTCAGCTCCGTTGCCATCATTTCGTCCTGTGACTTGTCCATGTACATCCGGTAGTACGGTGTGCCGTACAGCAGGGATTTAGTCGGATCCTTGCGGATTTTGGAAGCATACCGCCAGACATAGGTGATGGCAATGCCTTCGAACAGCAGGAAGCAGACGATTCTGTACATCAGCATGGAGGAACTCATGGTGATGCCGGAAATACCCTGGGCAACGCCGATGGTAAACGGGTTCAGGGTAGCGCTGGCAAAGCCGGTGCTGACGCCGATATATACCAGGGACACACCAACGATCGGGTCATACCCGAGCGCGCAGCCGATGCCCATGAAGACGGTCCACATGCCGTAGGTTTCCTCGGACATGCCCATGGTGGAACCCAGGACGCCGAACAGCAGCATGATGACAATGAAGAAGTACTGCACATTGAAGTTCTTCAGCTTTCTCAGAGCAGCGCCCATCATGGCGTCAAACGTGCCGTTTTTGATCAGCGTATAGACAAAGCCATAAGCCAGGACAACGAAGAAGATGATGTCAGCGGTCTGGATCAGGCCCTGCTCAATCGCAAAGAAAACACCGATCGGGCCTACCGGGGACGATTCCACCTGGTGGTAGGAACCGGCTACGACAACGGTTCTGCCGGCTTCGTTTACCACCCGGTCAAATTGACCGGCCGGAACGATCCAGGTCATTACGGCGGCCAGAACGATCATGATAAAGATGATGACGTAAGTGTTGGGGACGAATCTTCTTTTCGTCTGCGGGGTTGCTGCGGTCATAAATTGAGTCTCCTTTTCCTGTTTTTTTACTGCCTGAAAAAAACAAAAGTCGGTACATTAGCAATGCACCGACCAAGAAGACACTCAATAAGTGGCACACCCCTAATGATAGCGCTCCGGCACCGGTTTTCTCCCCGGTACCGACAGTCCTGCATCTGTTCAATGCAGTCCCAGCAGGAGTTTCTGACACTCCGCTTCGGCGTATCACCCTTTCACCGCCATTCACTGACTTCCGGTCTCCCGGCGGCTACTTTTGATCAACGCGACCTCTACCTTGTGAAGGTATGATGGAAATATAGCATCTGGTATTTGCAAAGTCAATGTAAGAATGAAACAATTTCTTATGAAATCGTTTTCATTTTTGCTTATGGTATAATGATCCCGGTGATATATATGAAAGAGATTACGAATGGTTTCTACAGACGCAGGCTGAAGGAAGACCGCTACCTGACCGTGGAGGTCCTCATGAAGGCGTATGATGAAGCACCGGAAGACTGGAAACAGGATGAAGCCCTGACCGCGGTGCGGAAATATACCCGCAAGGCCGGTACCGTAACCTACCGCATCGGTGCCAACGAACCATTTACAGCAGACCTGCACCAGGTGAAGTTTGATATCCTGCCGGAAGAGGAATGGTATGAATACTTCACGGCCGGGATGTCCGATATCCATCCCAATGACCGTATGCCGGCTTAAGGAGGATCTTTATGCCGCAGATTATCGTCAAAAACATGAGTCTTGAAACAGCCGCCCGGCTGGCCCCGCAGATCGCGGAAACTGTTGCCGGGATCATCGAAGTGCCGCAGGAACATATTGTTGTGGAATACACGCCGGTCAGTTTCTTCCGCGGCGGGCAGGAGGACAAGGAATCCGCCATGGCCTGGATTTACTGGAAGAAGCGGACACCGGAACTGCAGAAACAGGTTGCCGACGCCCTCGCCGCTATCTTCACGGCAGCAGGCTTTGCCAAGGCGGAAATTGTCTACACCAACCTGGACATGAACGATTTCTATGCCTACGAATAAAAAAGACCGCTTCGGTCTTTTTTCTGCATCCTGATCCCTGCCGGTCATTACCGGATCAGTTCAATGCTGTAGACATCCGTTCCCTCTTCCTGTTTGCGCTGCCCGCTGTTACGGAAACCGTGCTTTTCATAGAAGCGGACCGCCCCTTTGTTATCTTCGAGCACCCACAGCCGGTCACAGCCATGCTGGTTAACCGCAAAGTCCAGCAGGGCACCGCCAATGCCCTGCCCGGCAAAGAAACTGTCAACGTAAAGCTCCACGATCTCCTGACCGCTGATATTGATGAACCCTTTGACAAATTCGTCATCATAGACCCAGATCCCCTGCAGTTTATCCGGTTCATCCAGATACTCTTTTGCCAGCGGATAGACCTGCATTTCACCGAATGAAACCTTGTCGTCATTGAAAATGGACCGGTAGTTCATCCGTTTGGCAAAGATGGAGATTTCCGCGATTCTTGAGGCGTCTGTCGCCTGTGCGTGTCTGATCATGATTCCTCCTCTGCCGGCTGCACTGCCGGCATTCCTGTTTATTAACTTGAGTGAAAAGGACGGTGCAATCACAGCGCCGTCCTTTTGCGTATGCATTCCGTTTCCGGCAGTTATTCCGCCTTGAAATCGAAATTGACAATCGTGTTGTCCGGCTGTTCGAAGAAGTCAATGCCCACCAGCATGCCGGCATCTTCGTTCCAGATGGCAACCTGCTTCAGTGTTCCCGCTTCCGTCGGGCTGGTTCTGTCAAATCCGGCTGCATTGAGCTTCTGTTCGTAGTCATTCAGGAACGCTTCCGCTTCCGCCGCGTCAGCGAATGTCTGGCTGACGGTAATGAACGCCTTCAGATCCAGACCGTACTGGAACTTCTCAAACCGGGTCAGGTCGCGGCAGGCAATCGGTTCCTGCAGGTCAATCGCCGGGAAACCTGCCCGGGCAATCATTGCCTCAGCTTCATCCGCCGGGATGTACTTCTGCACCTTGAAGAGCAGCGTGACAGTGTCATCATCGTTGAAGTGGTACTGGAAGCTGGCAAACTCGTTTTCCGACTCGTAGCTCTCCGGCTCTTCGCCTTCTTCATTCTTCACGTGGAAACCGGCATCGATGAGTCCCTCACCGTATTTTTTCAGGTAATCAGCCGCCTTGTCCCGGTCGTTACAGGGCATGTCAACATACATAACCGTGTCATAAGTGAAGAAGTACAGCCAGGATTCCGTCTGCTCATATGCCCGGTCCGTACCTTTGGCCTCACCAAACACATCCGATGCCGGAAGTTCATTGAAGCCATGCGGCACGATTACCTTGTTGACTTCCGCCAGGCCTTCATAAACAGGGAAATCATAGTATTTTTCAGCTGTCAGATTGACCCCGTTGTCATAGTCAACAGCAATCGACGAATAGCATTTATAGTCATCCCGCAGCATCCGCCGGTAGACGGTCCTGCCGTCTTCCTCAACCGCGCTGAACCCTTCCTTTAAGAGCAGGGCAATGTAATCCGCCATGTCTTCCTCACTGGCATGGGAATCACGCATTAATACCCTGTCTTCCGCCACAAAGTTTTCATCGTCCATCATGAAGGCATAGCTCGCAAAAGCCGGGAACGGCACTGCTTCCCTGCCATAGCCGGGCAGGAATACCGAGTTCAGGATGAATTCATCCGTCTCATCCCATTCATGCCGGGCCGCCGGATACACCGGGGCCTTCATCCATGCTTCAGCCGCTTCATTGTCTTCCGCGGCCCCGAGGGTCACGACAATGTCGATGTCATCATAGTCGATGCGGGCTACCATATCGTCATTGACGACCGCCTTCAGGTGGACCGTCTTCGGCTCCACATCGTCCATTTCCAGATAGACTTCTTCCATCAGCCGCAGGGCAGTGCTGTTGTATCCGGCAAAGGTCAGCAGGCTCTGCTTCACGGCATCCTCATAGGACACAAAAGTCAGCGGTTCATCCTGCTGGTTATAGAACAGGTTGTAGATATTCCCTTCAGAAATATCCAGCCAGCCGTTCGGCAGTCTTGAGGCAGCCGCATCGATGGCATGTCCTTCGCCGAGGAAGCGCACGTCATCCAGCCCGCCGTCCGCAAGGAATCCCTGGAACACTTCATCGTTGACGCCCATGGCCGCGAAATCCCGGTACAGTTCATCCCCGTAATCGAACCAGACAAGGTCTTTGGAATACACGTATGTCTTCAGGTAATCACCGGCATCCATCGTGTAATTCCCTTCGCTGATCCCGGCCAGGAAGTTATCCATTGCCTGTTCCGATATTTCGGCATTGGACGGCCCGTTATCCGGTTCGGCAGTTTTCCCTTCCGGCTCGCCTTTGGC
>JAEEHG010000071.1 GCA_016280695.1 Solobacterium sp.
ATTTCCAGGCAGCGGCTGGCATACTCTGCCAGGGCCCCGACATGGAGGTCCGGCCGCATCTTCTTCAGCATGGCCACGGACTCCGGATTGACTGCCGAGGAGATGATATACGGTTCCATCCCATACTCCCTGACCAGGTCCAGGATCATCTGCTCCATGCCCTCATAGCGTACTTCGCTGTTTTTCAGCTCGATATTGAGCAGGATCCCGCGGCTGACGCAGTCATCGCGGATCAGTTCCAGCACTTCGCGGATCGTCGGCACATGTTCATTGTCATCCCCGCGGATATGCATTGCCTTCAGTTCGGCCAGGGTATAGTCCTTCAGCCAGCCGCTGTGATCGGTTGTGCGGTCCACTGTCTCGTCATGCATGACCACGATATGGCCGTCACGGCTGAGCTGGATATCGAGTTCGATGCCGGTAATCTCATAGTTCAGTGCTTCCCTGAATGCGGACAGCGTGTTTTCCGGGTATCTGTAGCTGCAGCCCCGGTGAGCCCATATTTTCATTGTCTTTATCTTCCTTCTTTTCTTCTGATATACAACGTTCTTCCGTTCTGCGTCAATTCCCGTACAGAACAGAGAAAAGCCGGAAGCTTTCACTTCCGGCTTAACCGGCACTTATTCGGCGTCGGCTTTGACTGTTCCGCGGACAAGATGCCCGAAGTATTCGCCGTAAGCCTTGGCTTCCCGCAGATCGGCTTCGGACGGCTTGAAGCGGATGCGCAGGCCGTCATGCACCTTCATGTTGAGCTGCTTCAGACGCTCGGTCAGATGCGGAACCGCTTCGCCGCTCCAGCCGAAGCTGCCGAAAGCCGCCGCATGCTTGCCCTTGACCAGGGCGGCGTGCAGACCGGTCGTCAGGTTGAAGATCGGCGGCAGGGCTTCCCCGACAATCGTCGGACTGCCGAAGAGAACACCGTCGGCCCGGTTGATTTCATCAATAACGGTTTCCGGGTCATCATCCTGCATGTTGTGCAGCAGGACATCCATATTGCCGTCTGCGCTCTCCACAAGGCCTTCCGCAATGGCCTTTGCGATCATTTCGGTATAGCCGTAGGCCGTGACATACGGGATCACGACGGTCGGTCTGGCAAACGGCCGGGGTGCGGACCATTCCTTTGTCTTCTCCACAATCTCATCGATGTGGCTGTCCAGCACAGGCCCGTGACCGGTGCAGATCATATCGACATCAAGTTCTCCCAGCCGGACCAGTCCGTTTCTGACAAACGGTCTGGCGAACGGCCCCATAATGCAGTCAAAGTAATACTTTGCGGCTTTCCAGTAACCTTCTTCATCCGTCACCTTCGAGCGCAGCACATCCTCCGTGGCAAAATGCGCCCCGAACGAATCACACGGGAACAGGGTCTTGATCTCCTTCGCGTATGTCCACATGGTGTCCGGCCAGTGCAGGTTCGGCAGTAAATGGAATTCCAGGGTGATGTCACCAAGTGACAGGGTATCCTTGTCCTTTACCGTTTTGGCCTTGAAGTCCGTGCGGTTGATGATCTGTTTCAGATTGTTGACGGCCACTGCCGTACCGACTACGGTGATCTCCGGATTCTTTTCCAGCAGCAGGCCGATGCCGTCCGCATGGTCCGGTTCCGTGTGGTTCATGATGATGTAATCAACATCGGCCAGCGGTGTAACTTCTTCGATCCTTCCCAGGTACTCATCAAAGAACCTGCTCTTTTCCGTTTCAAACAGTGCGGTTTTTTCACTGCCCTTCAATACGTAGGAGTTGTAGCTGGTGCCATATTCCGTCGTCATGATAATATCAAACACTTTCAGATCGAAATCTTCAATTCCGACCCACCAGAGTCTGTCTTTCAGCTGAATACTGTTCATGGTTTACCTCCTGTATTCTCAAGTAAGTGTACCACGCCGAAAGAAAAAGGTCATCCGCAGATGACCTTGATCTTTCAGCTCAGAGCTTGACGTTGTAGAAGCCCGCCTTACCGCGGTATTCAGCGACTGTATCGAGTTCTTCCTCGATTCTCATCAGCTGGTTGTACTTGGCAATCCGGTCTGTCCGGCTGGCAGAACCTGTCTTGATCTGGCCGGCGTTGACACCGACAACCAGGTCAGCGATGGTTGTGTCTTCGCTTTCACCGGAACGGTGGGAGACAACGGCTGTATAGCCGGCCTGCTTGGCCATTTCGATGGCGTCCATTGTTTCGGACAGCGTACCGATCTGGTTGACCTTGATCAGGATCGAGTTGGCAATGCCGAGTTCGATACCCTTTTTCAGGAATTCGGTGTTGGTAACGAACAGGTCATCACCGACCAGCTGGATTCTGGAACCCAGGCGGTCAGTCAGCTTCTTCCAGCCATCCCAGTCATTTTCACCCAGACCATCTTCGATGGAGATGATCGGATACTTGCTGCACCAGTCTTCGTACATGTCGATCATCTGCTTGGTGGTCTTGACACCCATGCCGGAACGGGTCAGTTCGTACTTCTTTGTCTTGGCGTTGTACAGTTCGCTGGCTGCGGCATCGAGGCAGATGCAGATGTCTTCACCCGGCTTGTAGCCGGCTGCCTTGATGGCTTCGACAATCAGTTCGAGCGGTTCTTCGTTGCCCTTTGTGCAGGACGGGGCGTAACCGCCTTCGTCACCGACATTGGTCTCATAACCGGCTGCCTTCAGGATCTTCTTCAGGGCATGGAATGTTTCCGCACCCATCCGCATGGCTTCACGGAAGTTCTCCGCGCCGACCGGCATGATCATGTATTCCTGCAGGTCAACAGTGGAGTCAGCGTGCTTGCCGCCGTTGAGAACGTTCATCATCGGGGCCGGCAGAACCTTGGCATTGATGCCGCCGAGGTACTTGTACAGCGGCTGGCCGTAGTAGTCAGCTGCGGCTCTGGCACAGGCCAGGGAAACAGCCAGGGTAGCGTTGGCGCCCAGCTTGGACTTGAACGGTGTACCATCCAGATCGATCATGATCTTATCGATGGCTGTCTGTTCGGTAACGTCCATGCCGATCAGCTTCGGGGCGATCTTTTCATTGACATTCTTGACAGCCTTCAGGGTTCCCTTGCCGCCATAGCGCTTCTTGTCGCCGTCACGCAGTTCCAGCGCTTCTCTTTCACCGGTGGATGCGCCGGACGGGACAATGGCCCGGCCCCAGGCACCGGATTCAGTTGCGACTTCGCACTCTACGGTCGGATTGCCGCGGGAATCAAGTACTTCCCGGGCGTACACACTTACAATATAAGGCATTTTCTTTCTCCTCCTGTTACTCAGCGAACGGCATCGATGATCTCCAGGAAGGAATCAACCTTCAGGGAGGCTCCGCCGATCAGCGCACCGTCAATATCGGCGCATGCCATGTATTCTTTGATGTTGGTCGGTTTAACACTGCCGCCATACTGGATACGGACCTTGGCAGCTGTATCCGCATCATACAGTTCTTCAACTGTCTTTCTGACCAGGGCACAGCAGTCCTGCGCAATGGTCTGGTCAGCCGACTTGCCGGTGCCGATCGCCCAGATCGGTTCGTAGGCAATGACCATGCGGGAAACTTCATCCGCGCTCAGGCCTTCCAGGGAACCCTTCAGTTCTTCCTTCAGGACGGCCGCTGTTTCCCCGGCATCATACTGTGCTTCTGTTTCACCGATGCACAGAATCGGGACGATGTTGGACGCAAACAGGCGCTTTGCCTTGGCAGCGCACGCTTCGTTTGTCTCAGCGTAATATGTTCTTCTTTCAGAGTGGCCGATGATGCAGTAGGTAATGCCGATTTCTTCCAGCATCGGGACACTGACTTCACCGGTGTAGGCACCGCTGTCCTTGGCATTGCAGTTTTCGGCCGCAACGATCAGGTGCTTGGCGTTGGCCACACAGGCATTCAGGCAGGTGAACGGCGCGGCAATGCCGAAGTCGGCCGCTTCGTCACCGGTCAGGTGCGCTTCCACACCCTGCATGAATTCAACGGCATCCTTCTGCAGCTTGTTCATCTTCCAGTTGCCGACGATAATTGGTTTTCTGCTCATCTTACTTCTCACTCAGAACAGCAATGCCAGGCAGCTGTTTCCCTTCCATATATTCCAGAGATGCGCCTCCGCCTGTGGAGATGTGGGTGAACTTATCCGCGTAACCGAGGTTCTTCGCAGCCGATGCGGAGTCACCGCCGCCGATGATGGATGTGCAGTCTTCCAGACCGGCAATGGCCTTGCAGACACCGATGGTGCCGACCGCAAACTGTTCTTTTTCAAAGACACCCATCGGGCCGTTCCAGAATACTGTCTTTGCCCCGGCGAGTTCCTTTTCAAACAGTTCAACGGACTTCGGGCCGATATCCAGACCCATGAAGCCGTCCGGGATTTCATTGCACGGGACGGTCTTCACTTCCGTCGGATCATCAAACGCATTTGCGACAACGGTATCAACCGGCAGGATCAGCTTGCCTTCAGCCTTGGCCAGGAATTCCTTCGCGATTTCAACCTTGTCTTCTTCCAGCAGGGATGTGCCGATGCCGTAACCCTGTGCCTTGTAGAATGTATATGCCATGCCGCCGCCGACAATGATCTTGTCCGCGATCTTCAGCAGGTTTTCAATGACACCGATCTTATCGGAAACCTTGGCACCGCCGAGCACTGCCACAAACGGCCGCTTCGGATCATCCAGGGCCTGGCCCAGGTACTTCAGTTCCTTTTCAATCAGGAAACCGCAGGCATTCGGCAGAAGCTCCGGAATACCGACAGTGCTCGCATGTGCGCGGTGCACGGAACCGAAAGCATCTTCGACGAACAGGTCGCCGAGACCTGCCCAGTATTTTGCCAGATCCGGATCATTCTTTGTTTCGCCCGGTTCATAGCGGGTGTTCTGAACCAGCAGGATTTCGCCGTCCTTCAGTGCGGCCACGGCCTTCTCCAGTTCTTCCCCGCGGGTAGCAGCGGAGAAGTAAACCGGTGCAGCCTGCAGGGCCTTGAGCGGCTCCACAGCGATCGCCAGGTCATTCTTCAGTTTGTCTTCGTCTGTCTTGATCTTTCCGAGGTGGCTCAGCAGGATAACCTTTGCGCCATGTTCAGTCAGATAGTTGATGGTCGGCAGCGCAGCCCGGATCCGGTTGTCGTCCGTTACTGCTGTGCCTTTGTGGGGAACATTGAAGTCCACACGGACAATAACCTTCTTGCCCTGAACATCAAGTTCCCTGATTGTACGTTTAGCCATAAAAATCGCCTCCTGTATACCTTTTATCGCCCGAGCATCTGATCGTACAGCTGCTCATAGAGCAATGCGCTCTTTTCCCATGAAACATCCGTTGCGAAGGCACTGCTGACCAGTGCGTCCCAGCCTTCCGGATTATCATAATACTGCTTCAGCGCATAGTTAATAGTATAAACCATGTCGTCCGCATTGGCGGTATAAAAACTGAAGCCGTTGCCGTCGCCTGTATACTGGTTGAACGGTCTGACCGTATCCCGCAAGCCGCCTGTTTCGCGGACCAGCGGCAGGGTCCCGTAACGCATCGAAACCATCTGGCTGATCCCGCACGGTTCATACAGTGACGGCATCAGGAACAGGTCGGAACCGGCATAGATGCGGTGCGCCAGATCCTCGTTGTACCCCTGGTAATAGACAGCCCTGCCCTTGTATTCATTTTCCATCCAGCGGAAGGCGCTTTCGGCAGCCTCCTCACCGGTACCCAGGATCACCAGCTGGACATTGGCGCTCATGATCTCCCGGAGCTTCTGGGAAATCAGATAGACACCCTTCTGTTCCGTCAGCCGGGATACCATGCCGATCAGGCAGGTATCCGGCAGGATCTCCAGCCCGAGTTCCTTCTGCAGGGCCGCCTTATTTGCCGCCTTGCCGGTCTTCCAGGTTTTCGGCCCGTAGTTCTTAGCCAGCCGGCGGTCCGTCTGCGGATCCCACTCGACGGTATCAATGCCGTTGGTAATGCCCCAGAGATCTTCCCGTCTGTACCGCAGGATCTCGTCCATCCGCTCGCCGTACTGGCTGGTCAGGATTTCCGAGGAGTAGGTCGGCGATACGGTCGAGATCTTGTCGGCATAGACCAGCGCGGTCTTCAGGAAACTGATGCCGTTGTCAAAACGGGTTGAGCCGTTGTCAAAGTAATAGTAGTCAAGGCCCAGGCAGCTCGGCAGCATCTCCACCCCGAAATTGCCCTGGAAAGCCAGATTGTGAATCGTAAAGACGTGCTTGATGCGCTGGTAACGCTCATCGCCGCCGAAGCACACATGGCACAGCAGCGGTACCATGCCGCTCTGCCAGTCGTTGCTGTGGATGATGTCCGGCCACCAGTCCAGGAAACCCAGCATGTCGAGCAGGGCCCGCTGGTAGAAGGCAAACCGCTCGCCGTCATCCACATATCCGTACAGCGCCCCGCGCTCAAAATAACCCTGATGCTCGATGAAGTAGTAAGTCACCCCGTCCGTCACGGCCTGATAGATGGTAGCCGGCTGATTAATCAGCCAGCCGGACTGTACCCGGATCCTTCCGAGACGTTCCAGTTCGCCGTAGTGACGGTCGATAATTCCCTGATAAAGCGGCAGGACAATACGTACATCATTGCCGTGCTCAGCCAGTACTTTCGGCAGACTGCCGATGACATCTGCCAGACCGCCGGTTTTGATATACGGAAGGCCTTCCCCGGCCGCAAATAGAATCTTCCTGCTCATACAGGCCTCAGATCCTGTCCCTTCTGCGGACATAGATCGGCTGCGCGTCCGTGCCTTCCAGCCGGCGCACCCGCTCTACTGTCGCATATTTGTCAACGATGGCATGATCCAGATGGGTATCCTCACCGATGACGGCATCCGCCAGGATGACACTGTCGCGGACAACCGCGCCTTCCTCGATGATTACATTACGGCCAAGGACGCAGCCGTCCACTGTGCCCTTGATGACACAGCCGTCGGCAATCGCGCTCTCCCGCACGGCTGCGGTTTCGGCAATCCGGGTCGGGCAGGAGTCGTTGGTCTGGGTATAAACCGGCCATTCCGGGCGGAACAGTTCACCGGCCGCATTGTAGTCCCGCAGACGCATGCTGGCCTGGTAGTATTCCGCCAGCGAGTTCAGGCAGATGACCGGTGTATGCACGTTGTAGCCGCGGAAGTTCATCGTCCCGCAGAGATCCGCCATGATGTCCTTGAACCAGTACAGGGAAGACGCATCCGCCGCCTTGTTGCACAGGGAGATTAACATCTTCTTGGTCATGACATACGCTTCCATGGAAATGTTGCGGGTCTTGAAATTGCCGTGGTTCTTGCCGAACGCGGTAATCCGCTTGTCCTTGTCCACCGTCAGGACATCGCAGCCGAGGAACTTGGACTTGGCATCCCGGGTAGCGGTATACAGGACGGTAACGTCAGCGCCGCTGCTGATATGCTCATCCAGGACATCATTGAAGTCCAGGGAATACACAAAATAACTCGGGGCCAGGATCACATACGGATTCGGGTCCGCTTCAATGTACTGCATGTTCAGCAGGAAGTTGGCCACGTCATTGTTGTAGACCGGTGATGAGAACGGCTTCTCCCCGTAGAGGATCCGCAGGCTGCCGCGCTTGGAGTTGATGTTGTAGTAGGAACCGGAACCGAGGTGTTCAATCAGGTTCCGCGGTTTTTCCTTGCAGAATACCTGGACATGATCAATCCCGCTGTTGGTGAAATTGCTCAGAATGAAATCAATGATCCGGTATCTTCCCATGAAGGATACTGCCGGTACCGGACGGAAATCTCCCAGCCCGTCAATCGAGGCAGTGCTGTCTTCAAAATTAACAATTCCCAGTGCTTTCATTATTTTTCACCTCCCGCATTCTTATCGGTAATCAAAGTGATATGCTCACTGTTCTTGTCACCGAGGACGACGCCCGGCTTGACATGGACATTCTCCGCAATCAGGCAGCGGGTCACCTTTGCCCCGGCCCCGATCACTGCCCCGGCCATCACCACACAGTTATCCAGAACCGCATTCTCTTCAATTCTGACACGGGTTCCGATCACGCTGTTGCGGAGATTGCCGAGCACCACGCTGCCCTGCGGGATGAAGCAGTTGCACACCGTGGCTTCCTCGCCGATATACTGCGGCAGGGAGTTCGTGTTTTCCGTATAGATCTTCCAGTTCTGATCACTCAGATCCAGCGGTGAATCTTCCCGCAGCAGTTCCATGTTGGCTTCCCAAAGGGAATCGACGGTTCCGACATCCTTCCAGTAACCCCTGAACGGATATGCCATCAGGCACTTCTTGTCATTCAGATATGCCGGGATGATATCCTTGCCGAAGTCATGGCTGGAATCCTTGAGCTTCGCGTCAGCCATCAGGTACTTGCGCAGTGTCTTGTACGTGAAAATGTAAATACCCATGCTGGCCAGGCGGCTCTTCGGCTTGGCCGGTTTTTCCTCGAACTCATAAACCCGGTTGTTTTCATCCGTGTTCATGATGCCGAACCGGCTGGCTTCCTTCAGTGTGACTTCCAGAACCGCGATTGTGATATCGGCGTTGTGTTCCTTGTGATAATCCAGCATCTTGCCGTAGTCCATCTTGTAGATATGGTCTCCGGACAGGACCAGAACATATTCCGGATTCAGATTGTCGAGGAAGTCGATGTTCTGGGTGATGGCATCTGCTGTTCCCTTGTAGACATTAAAGTCTGAGGAAGCTTTTTCCCGCGGCGGCAGGACGAAAACACCGCCGTCATTGGTGTTCAGACCCCAATAGTGATCTCTGGAAACATAGGAATTCAGCAGCACCGACTCATACTGGGTCAGCACGCCGACTGTGGAAATGTCTGAATTGGCACAATTGCTGAGCGGAAAGTCGATAATTCTGTACTTTCCGCCAAAACGGACTGCCGGCTTTGCGACTTTCGCAGTCAAGTCCAGCAGCCTGGTTCCCCGCCCGCCGGCGAGAATCATAGCGACCATATTATTGCTCATTTTGGGCACCCCCTAGTAAAAAATGATCCTTTAGGATCATTATAATGCCCCAGCGGGTTATTCGCATCCTGTATTTTACTGTTTTGCCGCAAAAAGCCCGGGATTCTGTTCCAGCCAGACGCGTACGTCACTGATGAAATACAGGGAGCCGCAGATCAGCACACTGCCGTCCTGACCGGCTGTGCGGACGGCTGTCCGGATGGCTTCATGCCAGTCGGTGACAACAGTACCGCCATGGGCCGCCAGATGCTCTGCCGTATCGGCCCGGTACATGGTAAACTCGGTCACAATGAATTCATCCGCATACCCGCGCAGCTGGTCAGCCATGGCCAGTCCCTGTTTGTCTTTCAGGGCGCTGAACACAATGACCAGCGGCCGCGGCAGAACCTTCAGCGAGGCGCACAGCGCCGCGATTCCCTCGGTATTGTGGGCCCCGTCCAGAATGACCTCCGGATGGCGGGAGACGGTTTCAAACCGCCCCGCCCACATGGTGGTCCGGACCGCTTCACGAACGGCTTCACACTGCGGGTCAACACCCAGAAGAGCGGCCGCCTGCAGGGCCAGGGAAGCGTTGGTTTTCTGATATTCCGCCATGGTCGCAAGGGTATATTCTGTCCCCCGCCAGGCAAACCGGCCCGGGCCCAGATCCGTATACGGCTCGTACAGCACATGACGCGCATTGACAGCCGCCGCGCTGGCCGCCACCACTGCCAGCGGCCCGGCCGCCAGATTACCGGTCAGAATCGCTGAACCCGGCATGATGATGCCGGACTTTTCTTCGGCGATCGCCTCCAGGGTATTGCCCAGCCGTTCCATATGGTCATAGCCCACTGTGGTGATGATTTCCAGAGCCGGGTGCGGCAGGACATTGGTCGGGCTGCCCCGGCCGCCGAGCCCCGCCTCGATGACCGCGGTATCCACCTGTTCCTGCCGGAACCAGGCACAGGCCAGCAGTACGTCGATTTCAAACATGCCCAGGTCATACTGCTCAATCAGATCCAGATGCCGGTTCAGCAGGTCCATGAACACTTCCGGGGTAATGCAGTCATCATTGATCCGCATCCGGTCATAGTGGGTCACCAGGTGCGGCGAAGTAAACAGTCCGGTCTTCCGGCCGGCTGCCTGCAGAATATGATTCAGATAATAACAGGTGCTCCCCTTGCCGTTTGTGCCGGTCACATGCACGGTTTCAAAAGCTTCCTGGGGACTGCCGGCAGCGGCCATGGCTTCCGCAAAATAAGCCACGGTATGATTTCTGCTGCGGCGGTCCATGACCCATTTCAGGGCCTCAGCGGCGTCGGTAAACATCCTGATCCGGCAGCTGCCAGTCAACTGCCCCGCGGCCGTGTTCCGTCAGGAACTGGTTTGCCTTTGAGAAATGCCGGCAGCCGAAGAACCCGTTGTAGGCTGACAGCGGGGACGGATGCGCCGCCGTCAGCACCAGGTGCTTCGCGGTATTGATCAGCCCCTGTTTCTGTCTGGCATTGCGGCCCCAGAGCAGAAAGACAACCGGCTTATCCATGTCGCTGATATGGCTGATCGCGTGGTCGGTAAAGGTTTCCCAGCCCCGGTTCGCATGCGAAAGCGGCTGGGACTGCCGGACGGTCATGACCGTGTTGAGCAGGAACACCCCCTGCCCCGCCCACGGCATCAGGTAACCGTTGTCAGGAATGCGGAAGCCGATGTCATCGTGCAGTTCCTGAAAAATATTGCGCAGGCTCGGCGGCACCGGCACACCCGGATTCACCGAGAAGCACATGCCGTGGGCCTGATACGGCTGATGATACGGGTCCTGGCCCAGAATCACCACCCGGATATCCGGATAATCCACATTTTCAAAAGCACTGAATACCTGCACTTTCGGCGGATAGACAGTGCCCTTTTCATATTCTTCATGCACAAAAGCGGCGAGGTTCCGGAAGTAAGGCTGCGCGAATTCGTTCTTCAGCCACGGGGTCCATTCATTCTGTTTCATGGCTTTTTCCTTTCCGGCAGAGTGCCGATACGGATCCAGTAAGCAAGGTCATCCAGGGCATCCTCATCCAGCATCCCGTCTTCATCCCGCAGATGGTCATCCAGCTCTTCATAGGCCTGCAGGATGGTCCGGGAGCGGTTCTTCAGCTCTTTCTGCCAGTAAGCCCAGGCTTCTTTCCCGCCGGACAGTTCGCCATGCAGCAGCAGGACCGGGGCCTTGATGTATTTCATATAGCGGTTCTGGTCCTGTTCATCCCACTGTTTCCAGGCCGAAGCGGGCCAGCCGTTCCACAGATCCGGCAGTTCATCATCTGCCAGCTTCTGTTTCAGTTCTTCCAGATCTTCTTCCGGCAGGCCGGACTGCTTCGCAAAGTAGGCCACACCTGTTTCCTGCGGCAGGGCCATCAGCACCAGGCCGCCGGTGATTTCAAAATGGTTGTATACAGCCGCCGCGGCCAGCACGGCACTCTCGCCGATGCCGATCAGCGTGATGTCAGTCGGGTCCACCGGCAGTTTTTCCATCCCGTGCACGGCTGCCGCCAGGTCATTGAGCACAGCCCGGTCCAGGGACATGCCCGGATCGTTCATCAGCACCGCCGGATCCGCATGCCGGCGCATCTCCCAGCGCAGCACTGCCACCCCGCGGGCGGCCAGCTCATGGGCCAGTTCCCGCCGGAAGCGGGAATCCTGACCGGAAGAATCAATGTCTGCGTCCAGGTTTTCCGGCAGCAGCACCGCCACCGGGGCATTGGTTCTGTCAGCCGGCACCGTAAGCAGCCCGTACAGCTGGGGTTCATTGCCGATCATGACCAGCTGCTCCGTCCATTCCGCGTCCCGGCCGGGAACCGGGGCCGGCGGTACGGGTTCGGTCATGAAAGCCGTAATGAAGAATTCACTGTCGTAGTGAAACACCACCCGGACCCGGCTGCCGAAATCAGCGTAACCGGCCATCCGTTCCTCGTCATGGAGCGCATGCAGGGTTACCGGGACATCCGCCAGGGACATGTCCTGCAGCTGTATCTTCAGGCCGTCCAGGGACACCCGGGCATGTTCCTGCAGGGCCTGCCAGTCCCTGGCCTGGATCAGCTCTGCCAGCATGCCGGTTTCAATCCGGGCTTCCTCGGTACTGAAGCGGCGGAGCTCCGGCGTTTCGGACGGTTCCGGGGAAACTGTTTCCGGCACCGGTCCGGGATCCTTTTCCCGGGCACAGGAAGAAAGCAGGCTGCAGAGAACCAGCCCGGACACAAGTACGGTTTTTCTTCCTTTTTTCATCATTATTATTCAACCCTCATGACAATGACGCTGACCGGCGCAGCCACCAGCCAGTCCTGCACAGGTCTTTCACAGCGGCCGTGTTCATCAAACAATACGGTGCCCCGGCCGGAAAAATGATATTCTTCGGTTTCTGTTTTCGGATTGAAAATAATCCTGATCCCGCGGATGCCGGTGATGTTGAGGCCGTTCTGCACATCCGCCCAGATCCCGCTGGCTTCCTCCGGTTTATACAGCCGCAGTTCCGGCAAGTCCTTCCGCAGGGAAATCGCCGCTTTGACATAATCAACGACATCACTGTACTGGCCGCGGCGGGCCCAGTCCATCCCGTTGACGGCGTCCCCGGCCCGGTAAGAGTTTGTCATGCCGTTCTTGGTGCCGCAGAATTCCACCCCGGCATGCAGGAACGGGATTCCCTGGGCAAACAGGGCCGCGCAGAGAATCTGCTTCTGCCGGGCAGCCCGGACCATTTCGTTTTCATGTGCGCAGACAATGGCCAGTTTGTCAAACAGCGTGGCATTGTCATGGGTTTCCGGACCGTTGACACTCTGGGCCGGTGACAGATAGCGGCTCAGGCTGAGCGCCGGATTGGCCATGCCGGCCATGGCACTCTGGAACCCGGCATAATCCGCCGGATTGCCGCTGAGGAAGCCGGCTTCGCCCAGCCGGTCATCGGTCGTGCCGCCCTTGATCACATCCCGGAACAGGTCGTTGAACGTCCCGATCCCCGGCATCATGCTTTCGTTGGCAATTATCGCCTTTTCTTCCCGGGACAGGGCGGTCGGCATATCCCAGCCTTCCCCGTAGATCAAGGCATCCTTCTTGCGGGCATGCACTTCCAGTTCCACCCGGTTCATCGTCCCGACATCCAGAATGCCCATCAGATCGAAGCGGAAGCCGTCCACATCATAAATATCCATCATGGAACAGACCGCGTCCACGATCAGTTTCCTGACCATGAACCGGCCCGAATCCAGGTCGTTGCCGCAGAATGAGCCGTTGGACAGCGTATCCCCGGCATAACGGAAAAAGTAGTACGGCACGCACTGTTCCAGGGCACTGCACTCCAGGTCGTATACGTGGTTGAACACCACATCCGCAACCACCCGGATCCCATGGTCATGCAGGGTCCGCACCAGCACTGCGAATTCCTTCATCCGCTGCACAGGGTTGTCCGGTGCGGTGGAATATGAACCTTCCAGGGCGAAGAACTGCAGCGGATCGTAGCCCCAGTTGTAGCCCCGGGAAGGATGCCGTTCATCGACGGTGACGAAATCCAGCACCGGCTGAAGCTGCACATGCGTGATGCCGAGTTCCTGCAGATAGGACAGCCCGGTGGACCAGCCCTGCCATGAGGTGCCTTCCGCCATCATCGAGATGAACTTCCCATGTACCTCCGTACCGGATGTCTCCCGGCTGGTCAGGTCTCGGATGTTGCATTCATAGACCACCGCATCACAGGGTGAGGCCAGCTCCGGCAAAGCTTTCCGGCTGGGTGACAGGACGACATCATGCAGGTCAATGACCGCGCTCCAGCGGCCGTTGGCATTGCTGCTGAGGCCATACGGGTCAATCGTCTCCGTGCAGGTGCCGTTATGGCGGATAAAGTACTTGTAAAGCGTGTTCTTCCAGTCACCCGGCAGCCGCAGTTCATGCACCCCGCGGTCAGCGCGTTCCAGCGGATACTGTTTCCGCTCCCCGTCCTGCAGGATGATCAGCTGTACTTCCAGGGCGGCCGGCGCCCACACGCGGAAAATGGTCGCCTGGCGGTCGTATTCCGCACCCAGGGGACCATTGTATGAATATGTTTCTTCAAACCAGGCCGTCCGCGTAATGAACCGGGTCCGGACCGGCACACTGCAGCCGTGCTCTTCCCAGAGGATGATCTCTTCCGACGGCAGCAGTTCTTTTTCTGTCCAGAGCGTATAGGAAACACTGTCAAGCAGTTCCAGCCGCTCTTCAATGACGCAGGGAACGGTGCTGCGGCCCGTTTCGATATAAAAGCGGTCGCAGCTGCCGTCATAGAACTGCCTCGATATGGTCACATGAACGGTCCGGCGGTCATCCAGCCAGGCTCTGACCTGTTCCATTCGTCCTCCTAGAACCGCACCGGCTCAATGTGCCAGATATCCTTGGCATACTGGTCAATCGTGCGGTCGCTGGAAAAGTATGCCGATCTGGCGATATTGATCAGGCAGCTTCTTGCCCAGGCACTCTGATCGCGGTAACGCCGGTCGATTTCTTCCTGGGCCCTGACATAGGCATCGAAATCCGCCAGCACCAGATATTCATCATTCCGGCCGAGCAGTTCATCATAAATCATGCGGAAATCATCAACGTTCCCGCTCCAGGAGCCGTCCACCAGGCTGTTGACAGCCCGCATCAGCCGTCTGTCGCTGACGCACAGATCCCAGGCCCGGTAATTATCACGGAACTGCGGAATCTCCTCAACGGTCTTGCCGAAGATGACATCGTTGTCCCGGCCGACCAGCTGGTCAATCTCCACATTGGCACCGTCCAGGGTGCCGAGGGTGATCGCCCCGTTCATCATGAACTTCATATTGCCGGTGCCGCTGGCTTCCTTGCCGGCCATGGAAATCTGCTCACTGACATCGGTTGCCGTAACCAGCACTTCCGACATGCTGACACGGTAATCCGGCAGGAACACAACCTTCATTACATTGTTGACTTCCGGATCGTTGTTGACCACCCGGGCAACGTTGTTGATGAGTTTGATGACTTTCTTGGCGAATACGTAGGCCGGGGCCGCCTTGGCCGCAAACAGGAACGTCCGCGGATAGATGCGGAAGTTCGGATCTTCCTTCATGCGCTGATACAGATAGATCACGTGCAGGATATTGAGCAGCTGCCGCTTGTAGGCATGCAGGCGCTTGGCCTGGGTATCGAAGATGGAATACGGATTGACTTCAATGCCGGTTTCCTTGCGGATATAGTCCGCCATGATTTCCTTGCGCCGGTGCTTCACGGCCAGGAAGGCCTGCTGCAGCCCGCTGTCGTCAACATGGGCCTCGAGGTCGGCAATCCGGTCAAAGTTGTTCCGGTAATCCTTCCCTATGGTCTTGTCCAGCAGCGCCTCCAGTTCCGGATTGGCATACAGACACCATCTGCGCGGGGTAATGCCATTGGTCTTATTGGAGAACTTCCACGGATACAGATAGTAGAAATCCTTAAACAGGTCGTTTTTCAGAATCTCAGTATGGATCGCGGCGACACCATTGACACTGAAACCGTCATGGATGGCAATGCGGGCCATCTGAATGGCGCCGTTGTCAATGATCCGGGTCCGCTGCACAAGTCCGTAATCGCCCGGGAAACGGCCCTGGATATAAGTGACTGCCTGCCGGTCGAGTTCCTCGATAATCATATAAATACGCGGCAGAAGTCTCTGCACGTAGGAAACCGGCCAGGCTTCCAGCGCTTCAACCATGATGGTGTGGTTTGTATAGGCCATGACATGGCGGGTAATCTCAAAGGCGTCGTGCCACCTGTATCCGTGCTCATCCATCAGAACCCGCATGAGTTCGGGAATAGCCAGCACCGGATGGGTGTCATTCAGCTGGATGGTCACCTTGTCTGCCAGGTTGTCCAGTGACGGATTGTTTTCCAGATGTTCCCTGATAATTGTCTGGATACCGGCAGCCACCAGGAAATACTGCTGCTTCAGGCGCAGAAAGCGGCCATCTTCCGTCGAATCATCCGGATAGACGTTCCGGCAGATTTCATTCACCTTGGAAAGGTAATCACGGTAGTCCATGCCGGCCGGCACTTCATCTGCCGGTTCTGCCGCCCACAGCCGCAGCGTGTTGGTCATCTTTGTGTTTGCGCCGATCATCGGCATATCATACGGCACCGCCCGGACAAGCGTCGCGTCAACATGGTCAAAATGCAGATCCCCGTTCATGTCGCCGGTGACATTGACATGGCCCCAGAAGCGGACTTCCACAGAGTTCTTGACCTTGCGGATTTCCCACGGATTGCCGATGCGCAGCCACATGTCGGGCACTTCCACCTGCTCCCCGGCCGCGTTGATTTTCTGCCGGAACATGCCGTACTGATACCGCAGGCAGTCCCCGTGAACCTGATAATTCAGCGTCGCCGCCGAATCCATGAAGCACGCTGCCAGACGCCCCAGGCCGCCGTTGCCAAGGCCTGCGTCCGACTCGATTTCCAGCACTTCATCCAGGGAAAGGCCCAGTTCTTCAAAGCCCTCCCTGACCATATCGAAGATACCGAGGTTCTTCAGATTATTCTTAAGGCTGCGGCCGAGCAGGAATTCCATTGAAAAGTAGTAAACCGTCTTGACCTTCTGGCTGCGGGCCTGGGCGTTGGCATCCCGCCAGTTGATGCTGGCAAAGTCACGCACCATGTCGCTGAGCACCAGATACCGGTCAGCCGGATGTGTTCTTTCCAATGTGGTGCCGAATGTCTGCGCCACCTTGTCCTTGTATTCATTGATGAATTGCTTTTTGCTTTGAAACATGCAGATAAACCCCCTTATTTTTCCATCACCAGCCAGACGGCCCCAAACGGCGCAAGCCGTACCGTCAGCTGATGTTCAATTCTGTATTTTTCTTTCTTTGCCGGCTTCTTCTTTGTTCCCGTCTTTGCCTTGACGGTTTCTTCCGCCGGTTTTTCCGGCTCAGGCGGCAGCGGAATTTTGACTTCCTTTGTCTTCACCGGTTTAAAGTTGCACATGTTGCAGCCGCCGTAGATATCCTTTTCGGAATTCAGGATTTCCACATACTTTCCGGCTGCCGGTGCTTTCAGCACAAAGTCTTCGTAGGAAGCCCCGGTCAGATTCATAATGCAGACCAGGAGTTCCTTCTCATCCTCCCGGATGAAGGAATAGATGGACTGTTCGGAATTGTCGGCATCGATCCAGCGGAAGCCGCGCTCCCCGGCATAGTCATACTTCGACAGGCAAGGGTGATGCAGGTAGATCTGGTTCAGATCGGTAAAATACCGCAGGAAAGCATCATGAATCGGATACTTGAGCAGGAACCAGTCAAGTTCCTTGGCCTCATCGAATTCCCGGAACGTGGCAATCTCGTTGCCCATGAAATTCAGCTTCTTGCCGGGATGCGCAAACATATAGGCATACAGATTCCGCACCTGGGCGAATTTCTGCTCATAGGTTCCCCACATCCGGTCGATGACTGTCTTCTTGCCGTGGACATTTTCATCATGGCTGAACGGCAGGATAAACCGCTCGCTGTAGAAGTACATCATCGAGAACGTCAGCTTATTGTGGTCGTAGTATCTGTAGATCGGATCGGTTTCATAATACTTCAGTGTATCGTTCATCCAGCCCAGATCCCACTTGTAGTCAAAGCCGAGGCCGATATCAACGTCAGATGTGACATGCGGAAAGTCCGAGCTGTCCTCGGCAATCATCATGACCTCCGGATAAGCCACATGAATATGGTAATTCAGACGCTTGACGAATTCCAGCGAACCGCCGTTTACACCCCGGTCGCGGTTGCCGCCCCAGTAAATCAGATTGGAGACCGCATCGATCCGGATCCCGTCAATATGATAGGTCTCCAGCCAGAAAGCAACGGCGCTCATCAGGAACGAACGGACTTCATCCCGGCCCAGATCGAAATTCAGTGTGCCCCACTCCGATTCTGCATCGTTTTTGTGCGGGTATTCATAGAGGGCCGTGCCGTCAAACTCCCGCAGGCCGAAATCATCCTTGACGAAATGCACGGGCACAACGTCCATGATCACGCCGATGCCGGCTTCATGACAGGCATTGACAAAGGCCGCAAACTCATCCGGATTGCCGTACCGGCTGGTCAGGGCATAGTAACCGCTGGCCTGGTATCCCCAGGAACCGTCAAACGGATGCTCATTAAGCGGCATCAGTTCAATATGTGTAAAGCCGTGTTCAACAACATAGGGAATCAGTTTCTCCCGCAGCTGGTCATATGTGCAGTTGCCCTTGTCATCCTTCTGCCAGCCGCCGGCATAGACCTCGTATATACTTACCGGCCGGTCAAAATTCCGGCTGCGCTGCTTCATCCATTCCTGGTCTGACCAGGAAATCTTGTCCAGATCGGCGATTTTTGAAGCGGATGACGGCCTTGTTTCACTGTAGACAGCGTACGGGTCAGCTTTATCGAAGCTGCGGCCGGACTGATCGGTAATGTGGAACTTGTAGCTGTCCCACTCCCGGACCCCGGCAACTGTTGCCTCCCAGATGCCGTCCCCCGCTGTTGTCAGCGGGTTCGCATTATTATCCCACTCGTTAAAGGAACCGATGACGCTGATGGCAGCCGCGCCAGGTGCATATACGGTAAATGTGCAGTCATCACCATGACAGTGAGCCCCGAACACCTGATAGGCTCTGATGGTATCTCCCTGGTGAAAGCGTTCAATGATCGTTTTCGCATTCATAAGAGGCTTACCCCTTTCAGTTTTACCGTAATATTTTACCATTCAATACCCAGAATTCAAAAAGGATATCTGAAATATCATCAGAATATCCTTTTTCTCTTTTATGAGTACCCCGTTATGTTCTTGTTTGAGTCATGGGTTTTCTGCTGTTTTCACGGCAGATCACGACCAGATGTGTATCCTCATCCCAGCGGCGGCAGGTTTCCAGGGTCAAAAGCCGGTCTTCCGCCTTGATCTTTTCCCCGCTGCCGGCTGTCCGGTGCGCTGCGGCATATGCCAGCCACCGTCTTTTCCGCTCACCTGACAATTCCGGATCATCATAGCCGAAATCTTCCAGTTCCCGGGGCGTCACATAAACTGCCAGGCATACATCATATGTACGTTCTTCCGTCTCGAGCAGCAGCCGCAGCCGGCTGTTTGCCTGCAGGCCGGCATCAGTGGCCAGTACTGCCAGCGGGGAGAACCTGGCCTTGTCGTCATAGTACACAGTATGGCCGTAGAGCACCTGGTTTGGACTGTCTGACCCGGCATGGCAGTCCCGGAACACCGTGCCCTGCGGTCCGGAACTGCCGTCAAAATTGCGGGTCAGATACACTTCATTGTCTTTTCCCTGCACGACTGGCAGGGAAATCAGCCCGGAGTCGAAGTCCAGCCAGGCAATGAAATCACTGTTTTCCGCATGGAGCAGCTGCCACAGTTCGGCAGCAGCGTCGGTTCCTTCTTCTGCTTCTTTCCGGATGGTCCGGCGGGCTTCCGCTTCCTGCGGGTTCACCGGGGTTTCCAGCACCGGCCGCAGGACAGCGGCACAGGCACACAGAACCCCGGCAGACAGCACAATCAAGACATCATACAGGGTGCTTTCCCGCATGTTTCCGGTACTGTTTCCAGAGCAGCGGCAGGATCAGGATCCCGGCCGCCGCAGCCGGAAGATGAGATTTCTTTGCCGGTTCTTCCAGTTCAGCCGGTGCCGGCATTTCCGAAACAGTGATTTCCGGCAGGGCTGTTTCCTCCGCCGCCGGCTCCGGGGTCTCCGGATCCGCTGCCTTTTCCGGCTGCCGGCTGACGTAGGTTACAGTGATCTCCGCTTTCTGCGCCTGCCCCGGATCCGCATAGAGATCAGCTTCGGGAACCAGTTCGATATCGGCACTGAAGCCGGCTTCCACCGGTGTCATCACCGCATCCCAGCCGCACTCACCGTTATTGCCGATGTGGTACTCGGCCGGTCCGTCAGCCGGTTTGATCCAGACTTCACTGCCATGCGTGTACTGTTCCAGATCGTGATTGCGCCTCGGGCAGTCAGGGGACACATAGTGAATCGTCCGGACCCAGTCCTGTTCTTCCCCGTAGGTTACGGTTTCACCGTTCTCGTCCACGTATGTCAGAGGATCCTGGGCCTGAACCGTGACAACCCCCGCAAGGATTGTCAGCACCGCCGCGGCCGGCAGTGTCTTTTTCATGATTTCACCTTCTTTCCTGACAGTTTCATCCGCTGCCGCAGCACGATCACCAGCATGACCCCGGCAGCCAGGCCGCCTATACCGGCAAGCAGGATGCCCTGCCCGGTTCCGGTATGAATCCAGCGCACCCGCCGGCGGACATCCCGCGGACTCCGGCTGATCAGAATCGACTGCTCCGCACTGTTGATATCCGCATGGGTGCAGACAACCTGCCCGTCCGCCAGCAGCGTTTCAAATGCCACGACGGTATAACCGTTCAGTTCTTCCGCATCAAACCGGAATGACACTTCGGTTGCCCCATCCGGTTTATCCGGAACAAATGTCCGCGATGCGCTTACCGGACTGCCGTTGATTCGGAGTTCACCCATATCATGGCCATCCGGGTGTTTCTGATGCAGAACCCCGCGCACTTCATAAGTCTGTCCCGGCTGCAGTCCGCTGAAACGGATGATGTCATTGATCACCGTATCCTTGTCCGGGCCCACGTTGTCATAGCCGTCCGCGGCCGCGTAAGCCGTTGTGCTGATGCCGGGTCCCGGCACCACTCCCGGCACGGTAATGACAACGGTCTGCGCGGCATCGCTGATATCACAGTGCGATGCGGTCAGTTCGCTGCCGGCATAGAGTTCCTCAAAAGCCACCAGCTCCGTATCCGCCTGCAGCAGATCGGTATTCACTGTGAATTCCAGGGTAACAATGCCGGTTCTTTCCGCCGGTATGAATTCCGTTTCTGCCTGTACAGCCGCGCCATCCTGCGTAAGCACACCGCCGTCTCCGTCCGCAGTTCTGACATGGAGTTCCCCTTTGAGCCGGTATGTACTGCCCGGGGTCAGATCGGTATACCGGACTTCATCAAAGACACTTACGGTCCCGCCGCGGACGGCCGTCTTTTCACGGGCCGCGCCGAGGCCGGCCAGGGTATGGATCTCCGGGTTAACAGTGACCTTCACCGTCTGGGCAGCATCACTGATATCCGCGTGTGCTGCGATCAGCTGCCCGTCTGCCATCAGTTCCTCAAACACAACCAGTTCTTTTCCAAGCAGTCCGGATGCGTCAATTTCAAACACCACTTCCGCTGTCCCGGAAGGCTGCGGCGGCGTCAATTCCGCCGTGACTTCATACGGCTGTCCGTCAGCTGCGGTCAAAGGACCGGAGTCTTCACCGTTTTCTCCCCTGACATGCAGGGTGCCCTTCAGAACATACGTTTTGCCGGCTTCCAGGCCGTCATATTTCACCTGGTCCGTAATCCGGGCAGTGCTCTCAGGAAAGAGTGTATGATCCCCGTCAGCGGGGTCGCAGGCCGTTGTGCGCAGGGCCGGTTCATGGAATTCCACGGTCTGCCGTACGTCATCCAGATCCCGGTGTACTGCCAGTTCCCGGCCGTCCAATGAACAGTTTTCAAACGCGACAATTACCGGATGGTCTGTCAGCACCTGCCGGTCCAGCGTGAATATCACATCAACCGTACCGTTATAGACTGCCGGGGTAAACTCCACGGATACCGGTTCGCATCCGGCCAGCGGTACTCCTGCCGCCCTGTCCATCAGCGTCCCGGTCATGGTATAGGTGCGTCCCGGAATAAGCCCGCTGTAGGTCACGGTATCCGTCAGGATTACCTTCCCGTCAGCTGTACCGGCCGGCGTCGTGTCTTTAAGCACAGTATGAATTCCCATTACATGAATGGTCTGATTGGTATCATCCAGGTCCATGTGCCGGGAAACCCGTTCTCCTTCCGCGTTGAACAGTTCCTCAAAGAAGACCACGTCACGTCCGGCCAGACCCGCTCCGTCAAAGACCATCTCCACCTCCAGCATGCCGGACAGTTTCTTCAGCTCGACCGCAGTCTCCCGGACCAGTTCCCGGCCCTGGTCATCCGTATCGGTTTCACCGCTGTCCGCATAGACCAGTGTTGTCTTAAGCCGGTATGTGCCGTAATCGGAAACCCCGTGGTAACGGACCTGGTCAATCAGTTTCATCTGCGGGCCGGCTATGGCTGTCTGTTCCTGACTGATGCCATCCCGGGCCGCAGTGGACAGGGTAATGCCGTA
>JAEEHG010000072.1 GCA_016280695.1 Solobacterium sp.
ATACCGAGAAGCGCTGCCGCGCATGTCATCATCTTTGCACGTTTCATAAAGAGCGTAAAACTATTGTATCACAGCCTGTCAAGCCTGTTAACAGCGAATCTAGCGCGGTGTGCCCGGACGGATGGTATTCCGGATCGCCTGGGTAATGCCCATGCGCACCATGGTGGACGCTGCCCCGTAGGATATCGCATAGCCGGCCTTGGTCTCATAGACCCGGACCGAACCCAGCTGCCGCAGCCGGGCGGCATTCAGTTTCGTCGGATCATAGAGGCTGACCACCAGCCGGTTCTGGGAGGACTGGGTCATCTTGATGTTGCCGACCCCGCCGACCGCCTCAATGGTGCCGTCAACCAGGCGCTGCCGGTCACCGACATGGAACAGGTCCAGGGCCAGATACCGGAAATACAGCCGGGTCATGAAGAAATACAGCACAAAGCTGCCGGCCCCGATCAGGGCTATGGTCATCGTTGCCCGCCGCAGGTGCGGGTTGGTCAGATACGTCAGGTATTCCGGCAGGGTTCCGGGCATGACCGCCATCGTTCCCGTGCCGGTATAGTTGAAGCCGAGATATACGTGCATGGCCTGGAAAACCCCGAAGAGGATGCCCGTGCACATCAGGTGCATGCCGAACAGCAGCGGGCAGAGCAGCACCAGGGTCAGCTCGAGCGGCAGGATCACCCCGGCAAACATGGAAATCAGGGAGACCACAATATAGAACATCAGCATCCGCCGGCGGTCAACCTTATCCGTACGGATGGAGAACATGCCCCACAGCATGCCCGGCAGGGCAAAGATATTGAGTACATAATACGGGGTGATGAAGCGGCCCGCCATGCCGTTGAGATTGCTGGAGGACAGCTGTGACGTCCAGATGGTCACATCGCCGATCAGGTTCGCCCCGGCCATGGAGATCCAGGAACCGCCGCTGACCCCGTACCAGAACGGATTGCGCAGCACTGTGTTCAGATTCAGCACACTGGTGATGCGGTCCAGGATACCGTACATCATCAGATTCATCGGATTGGTTGTATCCGCCGAAATGAAGCGGATCTGGCTCTGCAGCAGACGGATAAAATACGGCCAGGCAAAGGCCATGAGCGCCCCCGCCAGCATGCAGACAAGGATCGTCTGGATGACACACCAGACATCCTTCGAGATAAACGAGAACAGCCCGTACTCGCTGTGATGGCGTGAACGGCTGAAGCACCACAGGGTCAAAGCGGATACGATGGCCGCCGCAAACACCCCGGTCTGCAGCGGGTAGCGCACCCCGCCGGTCGCCCCGACAATGTTCACGCTGGTCGTCGATATGCCGAGAATCGAACTGTATGCCGTTGCCGGCAGATTCCCCGGCGCAAAGCACATGGTCATCACCAGGTAAGTCACATAACCGCTCAGGGCCGAAATGATCGAGGTGGCGCTGCCGGCTTTGCGGGTTACCAGGCGGATCAGGAACAGCAGCGGATAATTCGTGACCAGGAACGAACCGATGCGGATCATCGCTTCGGCCAGGGCCAGGACAATATTGTTGTGAATGCTGATCAATGATGAAAATGCCGGGTTGGACAGCAGATTGCCCAAGCCCAGCAGGAACATCGCCGCAAACAGCACGCCGATGGGGAACTGCAGAACTTCATATAGTGAATGCCAGTTGCGCATGTATTGTTTACTCCGTTGCCTATTTTACCATCATTGCCATGCCGGCACAAACTCAGAACAGCGTTTTCAGCCGTTCGAAGTAGGAGATCCGCCTGCCCCGCCGCACTCTGACACTGCGGCCCGGGCTCATCCGGACGGTCACCCGCTGAATATCATCCATGGACAGCACATCATTGTCACTGCCCAGCAGGGCGCCCCGGAAGCTCTCAGCGCGGAATTCGATCTCGGCTGTATTCTTCAGCACCAGCGGCGAGCCCAGCGACCGGTAGCGGGAATGATGAATGCCCGAAATCTCGCACAGTTCGATGACCGGCAGGCCTTCCGCCAGCACCGCGCCGCGCAGCGACCGGTTGTAGGCCGTGCTTCCCAGCTGCGTGCAGACACACATGCCGGTACCCCGGTAGGTTTCGAATTTCTCCCCGTTGATATAGATTTCCATGACCTGGGTCCGGGCGGCGTTTTCGATGCGGATCTCATTGACCGCATAGGTTCTGCCGCTGGCAGATATGCTTTCCAGCAGCGGCAGCCTCACTTCTTCTGTTTTCCCGTCCAGGAACACCTGCAGGAACTCTTCCAGATCGCTCTCCCGGTAATCCGTGCAGAACCCCAGCGTCCCGGTATGCAGGCCATAGAACGTCACATGTTCCAGCTGCTCCAGGTACTGGTGCACCGCATAGAGAAAGGTCCCGTCCCCGCCGATGACAAACACCGTCTCCGGACTGTCTGTCTCGGTATAACCGGCGGCGGTCAGGCGCTGCCGGATCTGTTCCGCCAGGGCGGCCGAATGTTCATCTTTTCTGGTCACAAAAGCAAATGTATTCATATGCAAAAGTATACTACATTCCCGGGCTTTTCCCGGCTTTTCGTTTAAGACTGACAGGTTTTCGTTTATTTACCCGTTTATGTCCATATATAATGGTATGGGAGGAAAGAATTATGAAAAAGTTTACGATAATTACTGCTGCCGCTCTGGCCCTTTCCCTGGCCGGCTGCGGTTCCAAAGCTCCGGAACCGGAAAAACCTGATATCACCGGCTATTACGAACTGACCGGCATGGTCAACAGCGGTGAGGAGATGGCATCGGAAGAACTCGAACTGCTCCGGGATATGGGCATGATCGTCTTCCTGGATATCAAGGATGACACCAATGCCGAACTGAATGTTTTCGGTGACCCGATGGACCTTACTTACGATCTTGGTGCCATGAAGTTCTACGCCGAGGACGAAGAAATCGATTTCACCTATGAAGACGGCGTGATTGTCCTCAGCCAGGACGAAGACTCCATGACGCTCACAAAGACCGAACGGCCGGCCGCCGAACCGGCACCGGAAACCACATCAGCTCCGATTGCGGCTCCGGCAGCGTCTGCCTGGGCGGGCATTTCCGCCAAGCGGGTCGGCATGGACGATATCGGTTATTTCAACATCCCGGAAGACTGGGTGGATCAGAGCAAGACTGATGATCCGGCTGCGATCACGCTGCATTACTGGTCCGCAGACGGCACCTACAGCCTGATGGTCTACAGCTACACGAAGGCCGAGTGGGAACCCTTCGGCAGTGAGTACGGTGAACTGGACACCTGGATTGACGAGACTGCCCGCGGCACCGCGGAGGAATACGCCGATATCCTGACCAGCGAAATCTATGACCTTCCGGTCTTCATTAACGGTTATAACGGCACCCGGGCAGACCTCCTGTTCAGTGATGATTCCGCGCTGACCAACGTGATCTTCAAGGATGATGCGGAAACCATCCATATCATCACGATGGAAACGTTCACTGAGGATTCCACCGCCCAGATCAATGACTTTACCAATTACGTGGTGGAAAGCTTCACCGTTGATCAGTAATTTCAATGCGGCTCCGGCACTCCGGAACCGCATTTCATTTTTTTACAGCCTCTGTGATTATAAGCCGTTATAATAGCGGGTGGAGGAATTCATAATATGAAAAACGCAATTGTCCTGGCCGCCGGGAAAGGAACCCGCATGCACTCGGATGTGCCGAAAGTCCTGCATAAAGTCTGCGGCATGCCCATGGCCGAAGTCATTGTCAAGGTGCTGAAACAGGCCGGCACGGACCGCATTGTGGCCGTTACCGGCTTCGGTCATGCGCTGGTTGAAGAGGCCCTGGCCGGGCAGTGTGAGTTTGCCCTGCAGGAGCCTCAGCTGGGCACCGGGCACGCTGTCATGCAGGCCCGGCAGCTGGCCGGAGAAGACGGCCTGACCCTGGTTGTCAACGGGGATGCCCCGTGCCTGAAACCGGAAACCCTGAACCGGCTCTATGATGCCCTGGGCGATGCCGATATGGCCGTCCTGACGGTCTCCCTGGAGCAGCCGGGCGCCTACGGCCGCATCGTGCGCAGGACCGACGGCAGCCTCGAAAAGATCGTGGAGTTCAAGGACTGCACAGAGGAAGAAAAGGCCATCCGCGAAGTCAATGCCGGCTTCTATGCCTTCCGCAACCGGACATTGTTTGACCATCTGGGAGAGCTGACTGACAATAACGCCCAGAAGGAATACTATATCACCGACATGGTCCAGATCCTGCTGGGTCACGGCCTGCGGGTCGCAGCCGTGGAATCCGATGATCCGGATGAAGTCCGCGGGGTCAATGACAATGCCGAACTGGCCAAGGCCGAAAAGATCCTGCAGCGCCGCATCAACACCGCATGGATGAAAAAAGGCGTCACCATCACCGATCCGGAGACCGCATATATCGGCCCGGATGTCATCATCGGCAAAGATGTCACGATTGGCCCCGGTGTCACCCTGTACGGGAAAACATCCGTTGGTGACCGCACCGTCATCATGCCGGGCTGCCAGCTGACCGACACCGCCGTCGGTGCGGACTGCACCGTCAATACCTCCGTAATCTGCGGACGGACACTTGCGGATAAAACGATAATTCAGCCTTATACTTACCTGAGAAATCAATGATTTTCTTATGACATTATCCATTCATATCTGTAAAATAGATGTTGTTAGAAGGGAAAAGAAATGGTAAAAGACACGATTATCTTCGCACTGACCTCAAGCACCGATCTGGCCAGAAAAATTGCCGACAACCTGAAACTGCCGCTGGGTGAAATCAAGGTTGATCACTTCGCAGACGGGGAAATCCTCGTTACGCCGCAGGAAACAGTCCGCGGCCGCTCTGTCTTCGTAATTCAGTCCACCTGCCCGCCGGTTACCGAACGGCTGATGGAAGTCCTGGTCTGCATTGATGCCCTGCGGCGTGCTTCTGCCCGGGAAATCAATGTCATCATGCCTTATTACGGCTATGCCAGACAGGACCGCAAGGCAAGTCCGCGCCAGCCGATCACAGCAAAACTGGTCGCTGACCTGATCACGACAGCCGGGGCTGACCGGATTGTCACGGTTGACCTGCACGCTGCCCAGAT
>JAEEHG010000073.1 GCA_016280695.1 Solobacterium sp.
CCCGCTGGCCGCGTCCCCGAGAAACAGCACACCCTCCTCGGGAATCAGGATGTAGGTGGAATCCTCTGTATGCGGTGATACCCCGCGGAACAGTTCTGCGCTGATCCCGCCCAGGTCCACGGTCAGCTTACCGGCAAAGACCAGGTCCGCCGTACTGACCTTCATTTCCTGGCCCGGCGCATATTCCAGGGCAATGGAAGGCTCCATTGCCATCAGCTGGCGGGCATACTCCGGAGACATGTTCTTCTGCAGTTCCCGCAGGCATTTATCAGTTTCCGTATTGGCAATCGATATCCCGTGGATCCACGGCAGGGCAAAACTGTGGTCCCAATGCCAGTGGGTCAGCACGGTAAAGTCCGGCAGCGGTTTATCTGCTTTCTGCAGGGCTTCGTAGAACGCATGCAGGTGCAGTGAGGAATGGCCCGCATCGACCGCCAGGGTGTACCTGTCACCCTGTATATAGCCCAGGATCGGCCGGTCACGTTCCTCTTCATACGGGGCCAGCAGGATGCGCTCACGCCACTGTGTCAGTTCCATCCGCTTCTCCTTTCGCCAGCCTGATATGTTCAATGCGGCCATAACCGTTTTTATTCAGGAACTGCCGGGCAATCCGGTTATCCGGGCCGATATCCGCCAGGACCCGTGTGCCCTCTTCCTCTGCCAGTTCACCGACCCGCTGCAGCAGCGTGGAACCGATGCCGTGCCGGCGGAAATCCTTTTTGACATACAGATGGCTGACCAGGAAATCTTTTCCCGGCGCCGCCATGATAAAGCCGACCGGCTGCCCGCTCTGTACCGCCGACAGCACTGTTTCACCCTTTTCCAGGGCAGCTTCCAGCAGGTCCCGGGCCAGTTCCAGATCCGCCTCATCTGTGATCCGCATTTCCTTCAGATACGCGGCCGCCAGCAGGACAGTCCCGACCAGGTTCTTCCGGTTGATCTCCACAATACGGATGTTCTTTTCCGTGGTGCGGACCATGACCGGCTCGTCCTCTTCTTCCGCATCATCCTCCGGCAGGTCAGCCGGCTTTTCATCATAGTATTCCAGACCGTTTTCCAGGCACCAGTCAATCGCCTTCCAGCGGTAGGCCTGTTCCTTATACCGGTACCAGTCTGCCGTCAGGTCAAAGCGCTCGCAGGTCGCCCGGAACATGCGGAAAGCCCCGCGGCCCCGGATGGCATTGCCCAGCCACTCCCTGGCTTCATCATCCTTCACCTGTTCAATGAAATCCTCCATGATGCCGTAATCATTGATCTCATAATGATCCGGCAGGGCAATCAGGTCATGGCCTTCATTGCGTTCGCCGGAACTGACAAAACGGTCAGTATCGGCATCGTACCAGTAACCTGTTTCCCCGGTGGTCATATCCAGTGCGTCCATGACGTCCTGCAGATTCACTTTCATATTCCGTTCCTTCTTTCCTGTTCAGCGTATCATATCAAAAAGAGCCGGGGCAACTACCGGACTCTTCTCGCAAAGGCAATACCGTCACCGATATCCGCGTGATATTCCACCGCGAAGCGCGGCTCCACCATAAGCCAGTTCCGGAAATTCCGGATTTTGGCCGTCATCTGCCGGGTGCTGCGGTTATGGGTCAGTTCGGGGTGGTCCACAATCCCGTGAAAACAGAGATTGTCAAACACGAAGACCGTCCCGCGGCGGGAATTGGCAAAGAAATGCTCAAGATAGCGGCGGTACTGTGACTTGGCCGCATCTACAAAGATCAGGTCATATACCTGCTCAGTCCGGTATTCCAGCGCGTCTGTCAGGTGCACCCGGACCCGGTCCGTCAGCCCGGCCGCGGCGATATTGGCTTCTGCCCGGGCCGCCATCTGCGGGTCGATTTCCAGCGTATCCACGGTAATATCCGGACGGACGGAGGCCATGTTCATGGCCGAATAGCCGACAGCAGTGCCGATTTCCAGGATGCTCTGTATGCGAGGATGGCTGCGGATGTATGCCAGCAGGCTGTCCAGCCCGTCCGCCATCATCACCGGCACATGGTTCTGCCGGGCATCCTCACCCAGTTTTTCCAGTTCTTCTTCAGTCATTGTCCACCAGGTCCAGATGATTGATATCAAGGTTGTATATGACGTTCTTCCGTTCGACAACTACCCGCATCCGCGCGCACAGGTCCGCATCCCTGCGGATATTTTCAAGCAGTTCCCGGGTAGGGTTGATCGCGCACGGGTGGCCGGTATGCCGGAACATCGTCAGGTCCCCGTTGGTATCCCCGTAGGAATAGGAAGAAGCCAGGTCCAGGTCATCCTGTTCGGCCAGTTCCTGCAGGGCCTTCTCCTTGGAGCGGCTGTCCCACATCGGCGTGATTTCGCCGGTGTAGATGCCGGCTTCGTCTGTGTGGTAAATCGTGCCGCGCCAGTCGTCAAAGCCGTATTTGGCGGCCATTTCACGGACCAGGGCATCCGGGGACCCGCTGACCGCAATCAGCCGGTGGCCGAGAGCCCGGTGTTTCTCGATTTCCCGCCGGGTGAACAGGTAAACCCTGTCGCCCTTCTGCCGGATGACGAGCCGGGCAATATGATCGATATGTTCCCGGGAAATTCCGATGGAAGCCTCCTTGAAGATATCCACCATGCGGGACAGGTAATCATCGTACTCCCCCTGCCGGCGGTCCCAGGCCTGGTAGGCCGGACGGACATCATCATACCAGCGCCGGCTGTCGATAATCTCATGGGTCACCAGTTTCTTGAAGACCTCGGTAATGAGCCCCTCCCGGTATATCGTTCCGTCTATGTCAAAAAATGCTGCTGTCTGTTTCATTAATTCTTCAGGCTGTGAATCGGCGAGGGAATCCGTCCGCCGCGGCTGACCATGACTGCCGCGCTCGTCTTCTTGACCGGC
>JAEEHG010000074.1 GCA_016280695.1 Solobacterium sp.
CTTTCCGCCTTCGTTATACAGTTCTGGTCTCTTCCGCTTCCTGATCCAGGTATAAACCGTGTCCTCGGACATTCCGTACTTCTTCGCGATGGATCCGGCTCCGCCCTTATGTCCTTCGAAATACTCCTTCAGGACCATTTCTCTGAACGCCGGATCATACTTGTTGAACTTCTGCCCCTTTCTGGCCATATATAAAAAAACTACCTCCTTTCGGAGATAGTCTGGTTCATTGAGTGTTTTTATTCAAGTCTACTGATTGGGGCACACTCCAAGAACTCCGTTTTTTTCTGCCTCAGTCAGCCAACGCGTAGTCCAGTACCTTGCGTACTTCCTCGCGGATGTCTTCATAGCTCATGTACAGGTGTGCTTCAAACAGCTTTGTCTTGCCGTCAAAGAAACTCGGTACGGCATAGTAGTCATACTGTTCAGCAATATCCATGTGCTCGTTTTCCTCAATCTTGGTGATTTTGATATCCCGGTATGCCGGCTTTTCCGCCATCAGCTCATCCAGGGCCTTGTGGGCCTTGTGGCAGTAGCCGCAGTCATCAAGATAAAACATTGTGATCTCTTTCATTCTTCTTACCCCCGTCCCTGCTATTTTATGCATATTTTAATAATCCGCATACCAATCTGCTCACAGAATCATGATTTTATACTCAGGCGGACCCGGCAAATAAATTTCAGTACCCCTTTAAACAATTAATATGTTACATTTGAAACAACAGGAGATACGAACATGAAAATTACAAAAGTTGATGTATTCGCTGCTGATTTTCCTTTCAAGAAAGACAAGGACAATACCAGTGCCATCTCCCTCGGCACATGGAACACCTGTCTGTTTGTGCTTGTAAAAGTACATACGGACGAAGGAATCTGCGGCTGGGGTGAATCCGCCCCGTTTGCCCGGACCAGCCCGCTTGGTCAGATGGCAATCTGTGATGTCATCATGGATTACCTGGCACCGGCAATCATCGGTATGGATCCGTTCAATATCCAGGGCATCTGGAAAGCAATGGACAAGTCTGTTCCGGATCATCCGCAGGCCAAGGGTGCTCTGGACATGGCGCTGTATGACATCATGGGCAGAAAGCTCGGCCTGC
Organism: Solobacterium sp.; assembly: GCA_016280695.1. GTDB lineage: Bacteria > Bacillota_I > Bacilli_A > Erysipelotrichales > Erysipelotrichaceae > Bulleidia. The sequence goes on from JAEEHG010000074.1 coordinate 1,101, forward strand.
CGGCCAGCACCCTCATGGGCGGTGCAGTCAGGGATGAAATCCCCCTGCAGGCTCTGCTGTGTCTCGATACCATTGAAAACATGAAGAAGGAGGCAGAGAGCTGGCTGGACAAAGGCTTCCGGACCATCCGGATCAAGCTCGGCACCGGCGATATGCACCGTGACATGGCAATGGTACGGGAAATCCGCAAGACCATCGGCCCGGACATCAAACTCCGTGTTGACCCAAACCAGGCATATACAAAGAAACAGGCCCTGCAGCTGATCCCGGTACTGGAAGAAAATGAAGTCGAAATCTTCGAACAGCCGGTTGCCTGCCATGATCTCGATGCCATGGCGGACCTCAACGCAAGCACCTGGATCCCGATTATGCCGCACGAAGGCATGAAGAGCATCTATGATGTCCGTGAGTTCATCAAGAAAGACGCTGTCAGCCTGTTTACGCTGAAAACAGACCGGCCGGGCGGACTTACCAAAGCCTGCCTGACCAGGGACATGGCAGAACTGTTCAACATCCCGTGCGTCGTCATGTCTTCGGTTGAACTGTCCATCTCCACCTGCGCATCCATGATGCTCGCGGCAACCCTGAAGGACCTGCCGTTTGCCTGTGAAGCATCCGGACCGGTGGAAATCGAGGATATAACCGATAATTCCGGCTTCATCAAAGGAGACAAGTTCATCGTACCGCAGGGTCCCGGCTTCGGCTTTGAAGTGGATGAAGACAAGATCAGACACTACACAAAGAAAATGTGGACAGCGGACGAAACATCCGAAATCAAAGACTGATGCAGAGCCCCGGCGTGCAGCCGGGGCTTTCTTTCCCTGTTCACCGGGAGAATTTTCTTAACAAACATTCGTTTACTGAGTATAATTTTTACATAACTGCAATGAAGGGAAGAGTACTCCCTGCCTTGAATGCAGAAAGCAGGCGGCTGATGAAAGCCTGTTGAGAGGCAGTGAAGAACATGGCCCCGGAGCAGGTTCTGCGATATGTAGCAGGATCCGGCTGCGTCCGTTATCCGTCTGAAGTGAGAGGTCGGTGCTCATCTGCACCGGCAAGATAAAGGTGGTACCGCGTGCAAGACGTCCTTTCGCAGGCCGTTTTTTTATTATCAGAGGAGGAAACGGAATATGGAAAACAAGGGGAAATATTATCTGACAACGGCGATTGCCTATACATCAGGCAAGCCGCATATCGGCAACATGTACGAAATCGTGCTGGCTGATGCGATCGCCCGCTACAAGCGCATGACCGGGTATGATGTCCGCTTCATGACCGGTACGGACGAACACGGCCAGAAGGTTGAAGAGAAGGCCCTGGCAGCCGGCAAGACACCGAAGGACTTCGTTGATGAAGTATCCGATATCATCAAGGAACAGGACAGGATCCTGAACATTTCCTATGACAAGTTCATCCGGACAACCGACCCGTACCATGAGCGCCAGATCCAGAAGATCTTCAGGAAGCTCTATGACAAGGGTGATATCTACAAGGGCAAGTATGAAGGCCTGTACTGCCAGGAATGTGAGTCGTTCTACACGAAGAGCCAGCTGACCGAAGACGGCAAGTGCCCGGTCTGCGGCGGCGATGTGTTCCCGATGACCGAGGAAGCCTACTTCTTCCGCATGAGCAAGTACGCTGACCAGCTGATGCAGTATATCGAGGACAACCCGCACTTCATCGAGCCGGAAAGCCGGAAGAACGAAATGATCAACAACTTCCTGAAGCCGGGCCTGCAGGACCTGTGCGTGTCCCGTTCCACCTTCAAGTGGGGCATCCCGGTCGACTTTGACCCGGGCCATGTCGTCTATGTATGGATCGACGCGCTGTCCAACTACGCGACCGGCATCGGCCTGGACGTTGACGGCGACCAGGGCGACCTGGCTGACGCGTACGCCAACGGCAAATACGGGTTTGGCGAAATCCCGGAAAACGGCCACGGCATGTACAGGAAATACTGGCCGGCGGACCTGCACCTGATCGGCAAGGATATCGTCCGCTTCCATACCATTTACTGGCCGATCATGCTGCTGGCCCTCGGTGAGCCGCTGCCGAAGCAGGTCTTCGGTCATCCGTGGCTGCTGGTCGGTGACTCCAAGATGTCCAAGTCCAAGGGCAATGTCATTTACGCCGATGACCTGGTGGAACTGTTCGGCACCGATGCCGTGCGTTATATCATGGTTCATGAAATGCCGTTTGCACAGGACGGTCATATCACCTATGACCTGATGATGGAACGGATCAACAGCGATCTGGCCAACAACCTCGGCAACCTGGTCAACCGCACCCTGTCCATGCAGAACAAGTACTTCAACGGCAAAGTGGCCAATCCGCATGCGGATGAACCGCTGGATGACGAACTGAAAGCCTTTGTGGCAAAGACCGTCACCGATGTCGAAGCGAAGATGAACGACCTGCGGGTCGCCGATGCCCTGGAAGACATCATCCAGCTGTTCGGCCGTCTGAACAAGTATATCGACGAAACCATGCCGTGGGCCCTGGCCAAGGATCCGGAAAAGACCCCGCGTCTGGCCACTGTCCTGTACAACCTGCTGGAAAGCATCCGGACCGGTGCCGTCCTGCTGAGTGCCTACCTGCCGGAAACAGCTGAAAAGATTCTCAATCAGCTGAACACACAGCAGCGTGACTATGATTCCATCCAGTCCTTCGGTATGCTTGAAACGGATATTGCTGTTACGGATACACCGGAGATCCTGTTTGCCCGTCTGAATGAGAAGGAAGTCATGGAAAAAATCGCCGTGATCCAGGACCGGATCACCGCAGCAGCGAAGAAAGCCGCTGCCAAAAAGGCTGAAATCACCATGGATGACTTCGGCAGGATGGATCTGAAGGTCGGCAAGGTTGTCGCCTGCGAGAAGCACCCGGATGCTGACAAGCTGCTGATCATGAAGGTTGACTGCGGCGAAGGCACACCGCGGCAGATCGTTTCCGGCCTGGCAGGCAGCTACACACCGGGCCAGATGATCGGCAAGTCCATCGTGGTCGTAACCAACCTGAAGCCGGCGGAACTGCGCGGCTATGTCTCCCAGGGCATGCTGCTGGCCGGCAAGGAAAACGAAACTTATGCTGTTGTGGAAGTCAACGGACTGAAGCCCGGCACAAAGATCATGTAAGACAAAAAAACAAGTATTGATAAAGTCCCGCTGCGGCGGGGCTTTTTCTGTTCTTCCCAATATGATAAGATATCTTATAATAAGATAACTTATTTTAAAGGGTGGATACGTTATGAACAATGAAGTGAACCTGCAGCTGCTGCACCTTCTCAGGGCTTCCGGCAACGCGATCCGGCGGACAAAACGGGACCAGTATGGGCTGCCGCAGGGATATGGCCGCATGATGGCTGTTATTTACCGCTGCAGCGGGGCAACCCAGTCAGAGCTGGCAGAGGAACTGGGGGTCAGGCCGCAGTCGCTGACAAAGGCCCTGGCCCGGCTGGAACAGGAAGGCCTGATTGTCCGGAAGAAAACCGAAGACAACCGCCGGAATACCCGGGTCTGGATCACCGAAGCCGGGACGGCAGTGCACCGGCGGATGCGGGCCGGGCGGCAGGCGCGGGCCGACCGGATTTTCAGCGGCTTTTCCGCGGAAGAGAAAGAAGCGCTTGCCGGTTATCTGGAACGGATCATCGCTGCCTGCGGTGAGGACAGTGCCGTATGATCCGCCTGCTCAAACGAATGACCGGAACACATAAACTGTATGTTTTCGGCCTTTTCATATTCATCACGGCCCAGGTCATTCTCGAACTGACGGTACCGGATTATATGTCGGACATCACAAAGCTGGTGAACACGCCCGGCAGTCCGCTCTCCGCGATCTGGCGCTGCGGCCGCATGATGATCCTGCTGTCACTGCTGGCCTTTGCCGCTTCGATCATCGGCCGGTTCTTTTCCGCCCGCTTTGCGGCCTCGTTCTCCCAGCACCTGCGCCACCAGGTCTTCCGGCGTGTCCAGGCCTTCTCCATGGAGGAGATTGACCGGTTTTCCACCGCTTCCCTGATCACGCGCTCCACCAATGACTGCACACAGATCCAGAACCTCCTGTCCCGGGGCTTCAACCAGGTCGTCCGGGTGCCGATCATGATGGGATATGCCCTGTACAAGATATCAACCAGATACTGGCAGTGGACGGCATTCACGGCCGCTTCCCTGTCGCTGCTGATCGCCATGCTGATATTCCTGGTCATCTACGCCCATCCGCGCTTCCGCCGGATGCAGTACTACACGGACAACATCAACCAGGTGACCCGGGAAAACATGACCGGCATGCGGGTCATCCGTGCTTACAACGCCGAACAGTACGAAAAGGACAAATTTGCCCGGGCCAATGAGGAATATACGGAAAATGCCCTGAAGGCAAGGCGGGCCATGGGGCTGATGCAGCCGGTAACCAAATTCGTAAACAACGAACTCAACGTCGGTATTTACTGCATCGGCGCTTTCCTGATTGTCTCGGCAGGTGCGGCGGAACAGCTGGAAATATTCTCGGAAATGGTTGTCTTCTCCACCTATGCCGCCCGGATTGTCCGGGCCTTCATGGGGCTGAACATGATCCTGAACATGATACCCCGGGCTTCGGTTGCGGCCAGCCGGATCAATGCTGTCCTGGACACCGCCCCGGTGATCCTTGACGGCGCCGAAAAAGAACCGGAAACGTCCGAAGGCACAATGGAATTCCGGCATGTATCATTCCGTTATCCGGGCGCTTCCGCCGATGCGCTGGAAGATATATCGTTCACGGCGGAAAAAGGACAGGTCATTGCCTTTATCGGCGCCACCGGTTCCGGCAAGAGCACCCTCGTGAACCTGATGATGCGCTTCTTTGACGCCGGCACCGGGGAAATTATTGTCGACGGCCGGAACATCCGGGATTATGCCCAGACATCCCTGCGGGATAAAATCGGCTATGCCTCCCAGCAGGCTGTCCTGTTTACCGGCACCGTCCGCAGCAACGTTGCCTATGCCATTCAGGATATTGAGGAAAAAGTCAGACGGGCCGTGCGGATTGCCCAGGCTGAAGACTTTGTCCTGCAGATGGAAGGCGGCATCAATGCGCCGATCACCCGGGGCGGCACCAATGTCTCCGGCGGCCAGAAACAGCGGCTCTCCATTGCCCGGGCGGTCTACCGGGAGCCGGAATTCTATATTTTCGACGACACCTTCTCGGCCCTTGACTACCGGACGGACCGGACCCTCCGCACCGTCCTGCGCAATGAGACAGCGGGCATTACCACGTTCATCGTGGCCCAGCGCATCGGCACGATCAAGGACGCGGACAAGATCATCGTTCTCGATGAAGGAAGGATTGTCGGTGAGGGCACGCACCGTGAACTGATGGAAACCTGCCGGATCTATCAGGAAATCGCACGGACCCAGCTCTCCGAGGAGGAACTGGCATAATGGCAAAGAACAGTTACAGTCTCGGACAGGTGGAAATGAAGACCACCGGCGGCGGTCCCCGGGGCCGCATGCGGGCAGCAGAAAAACCGAAGGACTTCAAAAATGCGTGGTTCATGGTCCTGAAATACAGCCGGAAACTGATGCCCATGATCATCCTCGGCATCAGCTGCGCGGTCATCAGTGTTGCCCTGACGTTGTGCGGACCGCCGGTGCTGAAAACCATCACCAATCTGATTACAAGCGGCATGCGCAGCGGCTCCATGGATACCGTGAAAATCCTGCAGCTGACAAAGCGTATCATGATCATCTACCTGGCCGGTGCCGTTATCACCTACATCGAAGCCTACACCATGACGACCTACTCGGCGCGCCTGACCCAGATGATGCGGCGTGACATCTCGGACAAACTGAACAGCATCCCGCTGTCCCGCAGTGACTCCTCGAGTTTCGGTGACCTGCTGAGCCGGGTAACCAACGATGTGGATACCCTGAACATGGCCCTGGACCGGACGGTCGCGGAACTGGTGGCCGCCGTCATTACTTTTGCCGGCTGCGCGGTCATGATGCTGCTGACGGACGTCCGCATGGGCCTGATGGCGATTGTCTTCGCCCTGCTTGGCTTCATTGCCATGCGCCGGCTCATCCGGCTCTCCCAGCCCTACTTTACAAAACGCTCCGTGCTGCTCGGAACACTGAACGGCCATATCGAGGAGATGTACGCCGGTCATCTGATCGTCAAGGGATATAACGGAGAAGACGAATCCGAACAGGTATTCCAGGCCATTAACGAAAAACTGTATGATGCCAACTGGAAATCACAGTTCCTGAGCGGGCTGATGATGCCGTTCATGGAATTCGTCAGCAATATCGGCTATGTCGCCGTATGTGTCTACGGGGCCTATCTGGTCAGCACCGGAGCCATTGATTTCGGGGTCATTGTCGCCTTCATCGTCTATGTAAAGCTGTTCACCCAGCCGCTGACCCAGGTGGCGGAAGGAACAACGTCCCTGCAGACGGCTGCCGCCGCTGCCGAGCGGATCTTCCAGCTGTTCCAGGAAGAGGAAATGGAAGATGAAAGCGGGAAAATCACACAACTCGAACATCCGGAACAGGCGGAAATCGTCTTTGACCATGTCCGGTTCGGGTATACGCCCGAGCGGACCATCATCCATGATTTCAGTTTTACCGCCCGGCCGGGTTCCCACGTCGCGATCGTCGGTCCTACCGGGGCAGGCAAGACAACCCTGGTCAACCTGCTGATGCGTTTCTATGAACTGAATGCAGGCTCCATTTCAATCGGCGGCATCAGGACAAGTGATATGACCAGGGAATGCGTCCACTCCCTGTTCGGCATGGTCCTGCAGGATACCTGGCTGTTCAACGGAACCGTCCGTGACAACCTGATCTTCGGAAAAAAAGATGTCACAGAAGCGGAAATGATCACTGCCTGCCGGGCGGTTGGCATTGACCATTACATCAGCTCCCTGCCGGACGGTTATGACACTAAACTGAACGATGATTCCAACATGTCGGTCGGACAGCGGCAGCTGATGACTATTGCCCGGGCAATGATCCACAACGCCCCGTTCCTGATTCTGGATGAAGCCACGTCTTCCGTGGATACCCGGACAGAACAGATTGTGCAGGACGCGATGAACAAACTGACCGCCGGCAGGACATCATTTACCATTGCCCACCGCCTTTCGACAATCCGGAATGCCGACATGATCCTGGTTATGAAGGACGGCGATATTGTTGAAACCGGCACCCACGCGGAACTGCTGGCCAGGAACGGCGTCTACGCTGATCTCTGGAACTCGCAGTTCACCGAAGGGTCCGCGATCTGACTGCAGAAAAAAAGGAGAAATCTTGAACTAGTCAACGAAAAGTAGACAGATCAAAAAAAGCCCTAGAACCCCATTTCAGTTTTGAACTGAAGTGGGGTTTTGTAATTCAGAGAGTAAGCAGGCCGGAGGTTATTGAAGTAGAAGATATACTTTTCAATGTCTTCTCTTACATTAAGAGAATCGCCAAGATGGA
>JAEEHG010000007.1 GCA_016280695.1 Solobacterium sp.
CTGTTCGGTGTCAAGCCGCAGCAGCAGGTCCAGCAGCCGTCCGCAGCCGAAGCACTGATGAGCACCCTGCTCGGCGTCAAGCCGCAGGCCCAGCCGGTCCAGCAGCCCAGTACCGCTGAGAATCTGCTCGGTGCCCTGCTCGGCCAGCAGCCGAAGCCGCAGGCCCAGCCGACCGGCCTCAATGGCCTGCTCGGCACGCTGATGACAGCGAACCAGCCGGTCCAGCAGCAGGCAAGTTCCTTCGACGGAAGCGACCTGCTGAATATCCTGGCCCAGATGATGCTCAAGCAGTAACATCCGGAAACAATTGCAGAAACAGCTGCAGGCACTGCCCGCAGCTGTTTTCTTTGTTCTACCCCGTTTTTTGCGGCCGGGATGGCCATATGTGACATTCGGTGTATTACTGTGTTTTAAAGTGGTTTATGCTATAGATGTAATCAGCCATGCTCTGCAGGAGGAAACCATCATGAAATTCACAAAAACGCATCTTGATGATATCGTCAGATGCTACTGCACAAGTCATATGGAGATCGGTGACGATGTGTACGCTTTTTTTGCATCGGAAAATCCGGACAGCCAGTGCTATTCCTACACCGGGGACAACTTCACGGAAAAGGAAACCGTCTGGGAAGGTGACCGCGGCGGCTGTATGTCCATCATCCCGTTCCAGACCAGGACAGGGGAGTTCCTTGCGGTCAATGAATTCTATCTGAAAGTCAGCCCGTCTGCCGCCAGACTTGTCTGGGGCCGGAAGACAGAAGACGGATGGCAGGTCAGGGACCTGTTCAACCTGCCGTATCTGCACCGTTTTGATATCTATCATGTCGATGATAAGGATTATGTCATCTGCGCGGTTATCGCCCGTTACAAGCGGGACAAGGAAGACTGGACCCGTCCGGGCCAGATTTATGTCGGGGAAATCCCGGCCGATCTGGAAAACGAAAATGTCGTCCTGCGCCAGCTGGGTGACGGGTATTACCGGAACCACGGTTATTCCCGCGGCAGCTTTGAAGGCCGGGTGTGCGGTTATTTCGGCTCGGACTACGGTGTGGTCAGGGTTACCCCGCCGCATGACGGGGAAGACTGGAAAGTCACCCGGATCCTGGAAGGGAATATCTCGGAGATCGCCTTGGCCGACATCGACGGCGACGGTGCAGAAGAGATCATGACCATTGAACCGTTCCATGGGAATACAATCAATGTCTACAAGCTGAAGGACGGCAGATACGAAGTGGATTATACCTATCCGAACAAGATCGACTTCGCCCATGCCCTGGTGGGTACAGCACTCTGCGGCCGGCCGTGCTTCGTTGCCGGCATCCGGCGGATCGACTGTGAATGCTTCGTGCTGACCTGGGAGGACGGTGCCTATAAGGTCCATACAGTGGACCGGGGCGGCGGTCCGGCAAACCTGGATGTCATCCATCACCATGGCAAAGAGTACATCCTGGCAGCCAACCACACCCGCAATGAAGCAGCTTTCTATGAAGTGACCGAATAAGGAGAAACGAGATGCTGGAAAAACTGAAAGAAGAAGTATGCCGGGCCAATCTGCTGCTGCCGAAGTACCACATGGTTACCTTTACCTGGGGCAATGTCAGCGCGATTGACCGGGAGAGCGGGCTGTTTGTCATCAAGCCCTCCGGGGTAGAATATGACGGCATGAAGCCGGAAGACATGGTTGTTGTTGACCTTGAGGGCAATGTTGTTGAAGGCCGTTACCGGCCGAGCAGTGACACCGAAACGCATCGCGCCTTCTATCTGAATTTCCCGGATATCGGCGGCGTTGTCCATACCCACAGCACGTTCGCGGTCGGCTGGGCCCAGGCCGGCAGGGATATCCCGGCCCTCGGCACTACGCACGGTGACTACTTCTACGGGGCAATTCCCTGCACCCGCCGGATGACACCCGAAGAAATTGCCGGTGAATATGAACTCGAGACCGGCAATGTCATCGTGGAAGAATTCAGGCAGCGCGGTCTTGATCCGAACCGGGTCCCGGGTGTCCTGGTGTATTCACACGGTCCCTTTGCCTGGGGTTCAGATGCCGAAAATGCCGTACATAATGCCGTCGTCATGGAAGAAGTTGCCAAGATGGCATTCCTGTCGACAATGATCAATCCGGATGTCCCGCCGATGCAGCAGGAACTTCTGGACAGACACTACCTCCGCAAACACGGACCGGGTGCGTACTATGGACAGAAATAGACCCTACCTGCTCGGCATGTACGAAAAGGGCATGCCGGCAGACCTGACATGGAAGGAAAAACTGGAAGCCTGCAAAGCCGGCGGCTTTGACTGGGTGGAGATTTCAATTGACGAAACAGATGAAAAGATCAGCCGTCTGTACTGGTCGGCGCAGGAAAAATACGAACTGGTAAAGACAATCAAAGAGACCGGCACACCGATCTATACCATGTGCTTCAGCGCCCAGCGCAGGTATTCGCTCGGCTCTCTGGGGCAGGAAAAGCATGCCAAGGCAATGGAAATCATGGAGAAGGCCGTTGATTTCGCGGCTGATATCGGCATCAGGATCGTCCAGCTGGCCGGCTCTGACTGCTACTATGAAGAAGCCGGTGAGTATACCCGGGAAGAGTTTATCCGGAATCTGAAGATTGCCGCTGAAATCGCGGCCCGCCGGGGTGTCCTGCTTGGGTTTGAAACAATGATGGACCGCAGCTTCATCGATACCGTGGAAAAGGGCATGGCCTATGTGAACCTGGTCAACA
>JAEEHG010000075.1 GCA_016280695.1 Solobacterium sp.
CAGCTGGACGATCCGGATATCTATCTGGATGCGGTCGGGGCGAATCTCGGGGAAACCGTCGGGAATATCATTGCGAAGAGCTATGAAGTCATGGTCCGCACGAAGCCGGATGCACTGCTGGTTCTGGGTGATACCAACAGCTGCCTGTCGGCAATCGGGGCCAAGCGGCTGCACATTCCGATTTTTCACATGGAAGCCGGCAACCGCTGCAAGGATGAGTGCCTCCCGGAAGAGACGAACCGTCGGATTGTCGATATCATCAGTGATGTGAATCTGGCATATTCCGAACATGCCAGAAGATACCTCATGGAGTGCGGCCTGCCCAAGGAGAGAACCTATGTGACCGGTTCTCCCATGGCAGAAGTCCTGCATGCCAATCTTGACAAGATCAACGCGTCCAATGTACTGACGGATCTCGGCCTGCAGAAGGGTAAGTATATCCTGCTGTCGGCCCACCGGGAAGAAAATATCGATACGGAAAGAAACTTCCTGTCACTGTTCAGTGCCATCAACAAGCTCGCGGCAAAGTATGATGTGCCGATTCTCTACTCATGCCATCCGCGTTCCCGCAAGCGTCTGGCGGAAATGAACTTCACGCTGGACAGCCGGGTGATTCAGCACGAACCGCTGGGCTTCCATGATTATAACTGCCTGCAGAAGAATGCCCTGGCTGTTGTCTCGGACTCCGGTACTCTGCCGGAAGAGTCATCTTACTTTACTTCCATCGGCGAACCGTTCCCGGCAGTGTGCATCCGGACCAGCACCGAACGTCCGGAAGCGCTGGATAAGGCCTGCTTCATTCTGGCGGGCATTGAAGAAAAACCGCTGCTGCAGGCTGTGGAGCTTGCGATTGATATGAACCGGAACGGGGATTACGGCATCCCGGTACCGGACTATATTGAAGAAAACGTTTCCACCAAAGTTGTCAAGATCATCCAGAGCTATACAGAGGTTGTTGACAAGATGGTATGGAGAAAGAAATAAGAGGGACAGAACTATGACAGCTTTTGCAAATGCGACACTGATGATCACCGGCGGTACGGGATCATTCGGCAATACGGTATTGAAGCACTTCCTGGCAACAGACATCGGCCAGATCCGCATCTTTTCCCGGGATGAAAAGAAACAGGATGACATGCGGCACGAACTGCAGGCAAAATATCCGGATTATGCGGCCAAAGTGAAATTCTTTATCGGTGATGTCAGAAATCCGCAGTCGGTCAAGGATGCGATGCACGGGGTGGACTATGTGTTCCATGCCGCCGCGCTGAAGCAGGTGCCTTCCTGTGAGTTTTTCCCGATGGAGGCTGTCCGCACAAACATCATCGGAACTGACAATATGCTCCATGCCGCAATGGAATGCGGGGTCAAGCGGGTTGTCTGCCTGTCTACGGACAAGGCGGCTTACCCGATCAATGCCATGGGCATTTCCAAGGCCATGATGGAACATGTCATTTATGCCAACGCAAGAGTGTCGGCAGAACAGGGCGGACCGGTGATCTGCTGCACCAGGTACGGCAATGTCATGTGCTCGCGCGGTTCGGTCATCCCGCTGTTTGTGGAACAGATCGAAGCCGGCCAGCCGCTGACAGTTACCGATCCCAATATGACCCGGTTCCTGATGAACCTGGATGAATCCGTTGACCTTGTCAAGTTCGCGTTCGAGCATGCCAACCCGGGTGATCTGTTTGTACAGAAGGCAGACGCCTGTACAATCGGTGACCTGGCGGAAGCTGTGCAGCAGCTGTTCGGTCATACGGATGTCCGGATTATCGGCACAAGACACGGCGAGAAACTGTACGAAACCCTGATGACCAGCGAAGAACGGCTGCGCAGTGAGGATATGGGGCACTATTATCGGGTGGCTGCCGACAACCGTGACCTGAACTATGACAAGTTCGTGGTGCACGGGGAAGTGCATACCGATGCCGGCGAATCCTATACCAGCCATAATACCAACCGTCTCGACGTTGAAGGCACGGTCAAAAAGCTGCTGACAACCGAGTATATTCAGGAAAAACTGGCGGAGAAGCAGAAATAATGCTTTCTTCCGGCACCCTTGTTTCCTTTTACAGAAGACATGAAAAAACTGTTCAGGCTGTCCTGGCACTGGCAGTTTTTATCATGGCCTTTTTCATGTACCGGTATGTGGAGTTTTCTTCCGATGACCTGATCTACATGAATAAATGGCACTCGACGGAACACCTTGAAACGCTGAACGATATTATTTATTACGAACAGCAGTATTATCTGACCTGGGGGAGCCGGGTGATCACCCAGTTTTTCCTGCAGGTGATGTTCCTGCTGCCGCGGCCTTTGTCGGCGCTGTGCTATGCGCTGGTCTTTACCGGATCGGCCTGGATGGTCAGCCGGATTGCCGGACAGGGGAAGGACAGCGGCCTTCTGTTTCTGCTTTCTGCCGGACTGATGTATTATCTCAATCCCAAGTTTGATGAGACGATTACATGGTATACAGGTGCCGCGACGTATATGCTGGCCCTGCTGTTTGTGCTGTCTGCCTCTGCCCCGTTTATCCGCAAGGCACTGGCTCCGGACAGTAAGATCAACGGCCTGACATGGCTGCTTCTGCCGGTCAGTTTTATGGCCGGCTGGTCTATTGAAAACATGGCTCCGACGATGCTGCTGTTTATGGGCTATGTGATTTTCACCATGCTTCGGAACAAAGAAAAGGTACATCCTTATTACTTCTGTGCCCTGGCCTGTGCGGCGCTGGGAACAGGTGGAATGCTGCTGGCCCCCGGCAATGGTGCCAGGAGCAGTTCTTTTGCCGGCGGCCTGATGACGATTGCCTACCGCGGCCATGGCCAGGTCAACGCCTGGTGCACATGGCTGTTTCCGGCCATGGCAGTGTTTGCGGTTCTGCGCTATATCAATTACCGCAGCAAAAGGACAAACATGCCGGGCGGGGAAAAGGCCCTGCTGGCCTGGTATGCCGTGAGCGTTCTGATCATGGTGGCGGCGCCGACGTTCCCGCAGCGGGCCGCTTACGGGCCGTTCATGATCCTTCTGATCTGCATTTTGCGTGAATATCAGGAACTGATGCATTCTGATCAGAAGACATGTGATTTCATGTCATTGCTGGCATTGATTGTCTGCGTGGCCTTTATCGGTGTCCTGCTGTCGGTTGATGTACTGTCTTTTGTCCGGGCCATGGGGGCGCAGATCCCGCACTGATTTGCCCTAACGGCGGGTGAACTATATAATTGACACATATGAAGAAACTGGTCATTATTCCTGCTTACAACGAAGAAAAAAGCATACTGGGCGTAGTCCGCAAGCTGCAGCAGGACGCACCGGATTTTGATTATATTGTCATCAATGACTGTTCCCGGGACAATACCGAACAGGTCCTGGATACCAATCAGATCAATCATGTGACCCTGCCGGTCAATCTCGGCATCGGCGGTGCTGTTCATACCGGGTATATCTACGCCATGCGGAAAGGTTACGACTGTGCCGTGCAGATTGACGGTGACGGGCAGCACGATACCGCGTATCTTCAGGAAATGGCGGCCGAACTCGAAAAAACCGGGGCGGATATGGTCATCGGCTCCCGCTTCATTACTTATGAGGGGTTTCAGACTTCCTTCATGCGCCGGGTGGGCAAGACGTATCTCAGCGGACTGATCCGCCTGGTTACCGGGGAAAAGATCAGTGACCCAACGTCCGGTTACCGCATGGTGAACCGGCAGGGAATCAGATTGTTTGCCGGGGACTATCCGCGTGATTATCCTGAACCGGAGAGCATTGTGACATTGCTGCGGGCCGGCGGGAAGGTGAAGGAGTATCCTGTCATCATGAAGAAACGCGAAGAGGGAGTTTCCTCCATCGGACCCTGGAAAGCAGTATATTATATGGTGAAGGTAACGCTGGCCATCATCATCGAAAAGATGCGCCCGCGTACAGTGAGGTTTGAAAAATGACGACTAGACTGCGGATAATTCTGTTGATATTGATTCTCAGCATGCTGATACATATGATTCTTCTGATCAGGAACAAGAAAATGCAGCTGCAGTATACACTGACCTGGCTGGTTCTGATGATCGGCCTGGCAGCTGTCGTATTCAATCCCAACCTGCTGGGACAGCTGACCCGTTTTCTTGGCATCTATACGCCCATTAACATGATTTTCTTTGTGGGTTTCTGTGTGGCGATTGTTATTATCTACCAGCTCACCCAGACTGTATCCGTGCTTTCGGAACAGATCAAGGTCCTGACCCAGAAGGTGGCCCTGCTGGAAAAAGAAGTAATAGTGGAAAACAGTGAGGAACAGGAATGAGACAGAACAGATGGAAAAAAGCAATTCTCTCCTTCAGCATCCTGTTTTTTATGTCTGGCTGCTACAACGGTCTGCGGATCGGCATCAAGCCGGTGGATGTTGATGATGATATTCCTCCATATATCTATGTAAACACCTATGAGTTCACGACAACCCTCGGCAAGCCGATCGACTTCTCAAATATCACGGCCTATGATGACGTGGACGGACTCTGCTCGGTGGAAGTGGTCGGCACCGTCAACTACAACAAGGCCGGCGAGTATTATCCGACGCTGGTCAGCCGGGATACTTCCAGCAATGTGACCGAAGTGGAGATATATGTCGTCGTGCTGGATGTCGTTGACGAGACCGAAGCCCCGGTCACAGATACTCCCGAGACAACTGCTGAACCGGAAGCGGAAACAGGCTGTCCGGCCGGCAAGGATCCTGAACTGCCGTGTGACTATGTTGTCCCGCAGGATCTGGAAGGGTGGCAGAAACTCTATTACGGAAAAGAAGGACTGGATCAGTGCATGGACGGCATTGACCCGGAAGCATATGCCTGTGAGGCAATCTATGCCAATGACGGATCATTCTGGGGTTATGGCCTGAAACGGCGGGAAGAATAGTTGATCTTTCCGATGCTTATCCTGTATGATGTAACATGTTTTGAAAGAAGACAACTATGCTGCAGAAGATAAAAGAGAAATTTTTCAATAAGCAGTTCCTGTCGTTCGGTATTATCGGTTTTATTAATACATTCAATGCGCAGGCACTGTATATGCTGTTCGTTAAACTTGGGTTTCAGGTGGGGGTCGCCAGCCTGCTGGGCGATGCTCTGGCCATGGTTTTTTCCTACTTCATGAATATGCATTTTACATATCATCAGAAGCCGTCGCTCAAGAGCGCTGTTACCTTCCCGCTCAGCTATGTGCCGGGCATGCTGATTTCGGCCCTGATGGTAATTCTTGTGGTTGATCTGGCCCATGCCCCGGAAATGTGGGCAAAACTGTTTGCGCTGCCGATCTATGTGCCGGTTAATTTCCTGTGCATGAGTTTCATCGTCAAGGTATTCGGAACTGCAAAAAAAGCATAAAGATAAGCTGAAAAGTGAGAAACAGGCTGAAATGGCAATAAGACTGCCGTAATTCAGAAGAGAAACAACTTTCTTTCTGAATGGCATCGTGTTGATCATGATGTATGTGCATCACTTTTTTCGTTTCCTTCTTTCCGGACAACCGGCACACATAACCCGCTGCCGGAACGGCCGACTACGGTCTTCCACCGCAGTTCATACTAAAGCGCATGGAACTCGGAAAATATGGGCCGCTGATCCGGGGCCTGGCGGTGTACGGGACAGTCAGCCGGCTGCTTGACACTCCTGTCAGGCGGATCAATGCTGCCAGGGACCGGGTGCTTTTCTGAATGATAAAAGGACTGTCTGATTGCTGATGCAGCTGTGCAGACAGTCCTTTTGTTATCTGGTTACCGCATTGAGCAGGGCGATGAAGGCACTGTTCCAATAGACGGTGATTTCATTTGTCGAATAGCTTTCCAGGGTATCGGAATAGAACTTTGCGGCAGGGGTATTCCAGGGCATGCCTTCCATGACCGGGTCTTCCCGGAACATGTCGGAGCCGCCGACCAGGGCACCGTGCAGTTCCACCCCTCTGGCTGAAGCGATCCGGCTGTGTACGTGGTGCGGATAATAGTTGCCGAAGCCGGAAACGAAGCAGATATTCAGGCAGTTCTTGCCGAGCAGGTAATTGACCTGTTCGATGGCTGCCTGCTGGTATGCGGTGTTGCCGGTCATCCGGTATGCCATGGAGAGGATCATGCCGTTTTCGGCGATTGTGCCGTTGCTGCCCCAGCCGTAGTCATAGAGGGAACTGTTATAGGAATTCGTTTCCACCCGGCTGAGCAGGCCGTTGGCTTCGCCCTCCAGGGAATCCATCATATTGTTATAGAATTCTCTGTCATCATCCCTGAGGGTTCCAGTTGCCAGCAGGATGAACTTGCCGTAGGCACCCTGGGTCTGCCATGAGAGCCCGTTGGCGTTCTTCGGGTTATTGTTATAGATATCCCTGGCAGCTTTCAGATACTTACTGTCACCGGTTGCCGCGTAGAGCGCGCTCTTGGCATAGAAGCGTGCATCCTGGTCGGTTTCATCGAGATACGCCCCGGCATGGACGGAATCCGGGTTCAGCACAACCACATTTTCCGGATGCTCATCCAGAAATTCATCTGCCGCCTTGGCGGCGTTCAGACACCGTTCGGCAAAGGCCGGATCAATATCCTTGTAGACCAGGGCTGCAGTTGCCATCGTTCCGGCAAAGGTGGCCGTGGAGGTTGATTCCGGATCAATCAGGATCATCGGCTGAATGTCTTCTGCCGGATCAACGAATTCAGCGAAGGAGGGTGTAACCGCCTTGGTGTAGACACCTTTGTAATCCGACTGCATCTTAAGCATCCATTCCAGTTCAAATCTGGCTTCATCCAGGACATCCGGAATACCGTTGCCGGAATCCGGACCGGCAGTATAGTCGCTGCAGGCAGCCGGATTCAGAATATAGGCCCAGAGCAGGTCGCTGGCAGCTTTTGCCCCGGTCTTCATATACCGGCCATAGTCCCCGGCATCGTGCCAGCCGCCGGACACATCCTTGTAAATCTGTGTCTGCCAGGCATTGGCTTCGGTTGTATGGCATTCACTGTGGGCGAGATTGCCGGCCCAGGACGCGTCGAGCGCCTGTCCGCACCGCTGCAGGCTGATCATCCGCAGCAGGCTGCTGCGCAGATCATCATACGGGTTTTCGTTGATGGTGAAGACCGGGGAGACGATACCGGTCTGTGCCAGGACGTAATAGGATCCCGGGACGGTAACCGCAGAGAAATCACCGTAGTAGTTATTTTCCCCGGTCGTTTCATCATTGACGCCGTATACGACGGCCCCGGTATAGACGGTTTCCCTGGTGTCGGCATTGATGATATCAAAGGCATCGCCGACATTATACGGGAAGGTGCAGCGCTTCTGTCCGTAGGTCAGATAACCGAGGTGGTTGATCCGGACGCCCTGGTCAGCCGCCGAAGAAGAGATACGGATATTGCTCAGGACAACCGTATTATTATCCAGTGTATGCGGCCCGTCATAGCCGACCTGGAAGGCAATCCGCCCGTTCCAGACGGTTCCGCCGCTGCACGGGAAGGACATTTCGTAGGCCTGGTTCTCCGTGGTAATGGCAAACGGAGTTTCCGTATACAGGGCATTCTGATCGGCAATGACTGCCGCCACCCTGATATTCCTGTTGATGGAAGCGTAGGCGTTGAAGCGTACAGTCACTGTGGTGCCGCTGATAAACGGTATGCCGTCACGATACACGGAACCGGATTCCAGACCGACGCCCTCACCGCCGGTGTCGATCGAAATCTCATTGTAGGAGTATGTCGGGGTGACTTAACCTGTCTGTACTTCTGTGCCCCAGCTGGAAGCGTAGCCGGATGTGTTGTCAGGCTCGTGTTCATAAGCTGCCACTTCGTACGGAAAGACGAATCCTTCGGGTGCCGGGGCCGGTGTTTCCGGTACCGGCGTCGGGGTGACAACCACGGTTTCCGGGGTCGGCTCAGGCGTGGGCTCCGGTTCATCAGGGCGCTGCCGGACGGCAATCACCACGGAAATCAGAACGGCCAGAAGAAGGAGCACTATAACAAATAATAATGATTCTCTTTTCAGTTTTCGTTTCTTTGTTTTTGCCATAGGCAACATTATAACAGTATTCGGGGAACATGAAAATTAAGACGTATACTCCAAAGTCTGTTCTTCTGATAGAATAGGGCAGTAGATTAACAGACAGAGAACCGATATGAATGTTTATGATTTTGACAATACAATCTATAGAGGCGATTCAACAGCGGACCTTGTAAAGTACCTGTGGACGCATTATCCGGCTACGCTGCGGAACCTGCCGCGCACGGCTGTCCTGGGGCTGCTTTACGGCCTGCATATTGTGCCGAAGATGACGTTCAAGAGGAACATGTACCGCATGTTTTCATATGCCGGGGATATGGACCGGATTGTGGCAGAATTCATACAGTCCCATAAGAAAAACATCAAGTCATGGTATTACGAACAGCAAAGACCTGATGACCTTGTGATTTCAGCATCCCCTGAATTTGTGATCAGGCCGTTCTGTGAGGCAATCGGTATCCGTTACGCCATGGCCAGCGAAGTCAACTGGCAGACCGGCAGCTGCGGCCCAAACTGTCACGGAAAGGAAAAAGTCAGGCGGTTTTATGAAATGTATCCGGATGGGAAGATCGAACGGTTCTATTCGGATTCCTACAGCGACAGCCCGCTGGCGGAGATTGCTGACGAGGCCTATCTTGTCAAAGGGGATCAGCGGATACCCTGGGGAGACGGGCGATGAATGTGCTGTCAGTGCCCTTTATCGGGATCACCGTTTTTTCGTTTGTACTGGTCTGGCTGGCCGGGGTGAGATACCGGAAATGGACAGTCATGCTCTGCAGCATCCTGTTCATCGGCCTGCTCAAACCGTCCAGGCTGGATCTTGCCTATCTTTGTTTTCTGTATGTGTTTGTACTGATCATGGGCAGACTGATTTCCGGAAACAGGAAACTGGTCTGGCTGGGGGCGGCAGTACCGGCAGCGGGTCTCTGCTTCTTTAAGTATGCCGGTTACTTTTCCGCCTGGAACCGGGCCATGCCGCTGGGACTGTCCTTTTTCACTTTCAAGGCCATCAGCTATCTTGCCGACGTGTACAGGGAAAAGGCAAAGCCGGCGGATCCGGTTCTGCTGTTTGATTATCTTTACTTCTTTCCGACATATCAGGCTGGTCCGATCAACCGGGCTGAGCCGTTTTTCCGTCAGATGGAAGCCCCGGCGGAGTTCTCGTATGCCGATCAGAAGCACGGCTGTGTGCAGGCGGCTGCCGGCATCTTTGAGAAAATAGTCATTGCGGATTTTCTGGCCAACATGTGCAGCCGGTTCCTCAATCCGGAACTGACCGGCATGTATACCGTATTCGGCATGATTCTCTACACATTCCAGATCTATGTGGATTTTGATGCCTACAGCAATGTTGCCGTCGGTGTGGCGCGGATGCTGGGCATCCATCTGGAACGAAACTTTCATACGCCGTATATGGCTCAGAATATCAGGGATTTCTGGCGCCGGTGGCATATCAGCCTGTCCTCATGGCTGCGTGACTATATTTATATCCCGCTGGGCGGAAGCCGCAAAGGAAAGGCCCGCAAATGGCTCAATACCATGGCGATATTCCTGGTCTCCGGGATCTGGCACGGTTCCACGCTCATGTTTGTGTTCTGGGGGCTGGGGCATGGCCTTGTCAGTGTCATTGAAGATATGATCCGCCATGGCCGGAAGGATACGGATAACCCGTGCCTGCGGGCTGCAGGTATTCTGGTAAACTTTGTGATCGTGATGCTGCTGTGGGTATTCTTCCGTTCGGCGTCCATGCCGGAAGCCCTGCAGGTTTTCCGTCATATGGCTGCCGTGACGCAGCAGCCGGCTGTGCACTGGTATGATGCCGGCCTGACATTGAACGAATGGCGGTGGCTGTGGATCCTGCTGGCGATGACCGTCGGCAGTGATATCCTGCGGAACAGGCTGGACATGGTGGAGTGGCTCGGCAGCCGGAAGACCTGGGTGCGCTGGGGCATTTATTTTGCCATGATGGTGATTGCCATTGTCTTCGGTATCTATGGGCCGGGTTATGATCCGCAGAACTTTATTTACATTACTTTCTGATGATGAAAAACAAGAAGACTGCCAACATTGTGAAGATCCTGCTGAAGAGCATCCTGGCATGCGTGCTTTTCGTGTGTGTCTGGTTTGTGCTGACCCCGTATTTCCGGATGGATCACAATGATGACGGGGACATGTTCCGGAATCTGGATGACAACTGCATCGATGTCCTGGCCCTTGGCTCAAGCCACATCCAGTATGCCTTTGATCCCGGTGTCTATTACGCGGAAACAGGGCTGTACAGTTATGTCATGGGATCATCCTGTCAGCCGATGGAAACGACATACTACATGCTGAAGGAGGTGCTCAAGACCCAGCATCCTTCGGTTGTGATCATCGACACATTCACCCTGCTGCCCCAGAGCAGTGTCTGCTATGCGGACGGCATGTTCTATAAGGCGATCGATATGATGGAAGGGACCAACCGGATACAGGCCGGCCTGGATGTCCCGGTGGACGCGGTGAAGACGGTCTATGCCTTTGATCTCATCATGAACCACAGCAACTGGAAGGACATGGCTTTATCAAACCTGAAAGAGATCATGGCAGGGGCAAAGCCGACCACGGAAATCAACTGGATCGGCGGCTATGTGCGCCAGGAACCGGACAATTTCAACCCGGTGCCGCTGGATACGTATACGGTTAATGATGAAGTCAGTCTCAGTGATGAAGAACAGTATGAACTGAACCGGATCATTGAACTCTGCCGGAAAGAGAACATCTATCTGCTGTTTACGAAGACGCCGTATGCCATTGACCAGGGCAGCACGAACAAACTGGCTGCGGTCTGGAAGTTCCTGGATGAAAAAGGGATTGACTATGTCGACTATACCCGGAAGGCGGCAGAGCTTGGCTGGTACATGAACCTTCACGGGGACAGCTGGCACAACAATGCCTGGGGCGCCGAAATCGTGACCCGGGATCTGGCTGCCCTGACGGCAGATCATGTCCACGATCATCAGGATAATGCCCTGATGAATGACATCATGGCAAGTACGGAATGGATGTCCACAAGATCTCTGTTCATGGATACAAACCTGGATGTCTGCCGGATGCTTGACAACGCATCAAAATATCCGACCGTTGTGCTTGTCCGCTACCGCGGCACCCCGGCTACCATTATCACGGAGAAAGAAAACCGGCTGCTGCAGAACCTTGGTATCCGGCATGATTTTGTCAATGACTGCGGTACGGATTACTACGCCATGGTGGTGGATGGGCAGGTGGCTGAGGCTTCATCCGAACCGCTCACGGTGACATGGAATGATGTGGCATATACGCTGAATGAAGAGGAGATCCTGCGGGACGGGGCAGTCTGGTTCGGCAGTCACGGCAATATGGATATCTTCTTCATGGATCACCCTGTATCGGTTACCAGCGGCATCCAGATGGATACGACAGCAGAATTCTGGCCTTCACACTGTGACGGCTGGTCCTGCTCATATTAGCGGTGGAGAAAACCATCGCTTTTTGTTATACTTTTGACGTATATGGACAAAAAGACAACTGTCATCGTACCGGTTTACAATGTGCAGAATTATCTGCTTGAATGCCTGGAGAGCATCATTGCGCAGACAGAGGAAAATCTCGAGATTCTCTGTGTCAATGACGGTTCCACCGACAACAGCAGGGAGATCCTGGCAGAATTCAGCCGGCGGGATGAGCGGATAAAAATCCTCGATAAGCCAAACGGCGGCCTCAGCGATGCCCGCAACTTTGCCCTTGACCGGGCAGCCGGTGACTATATTGCCTGTGTGGATTCGGATGACCGCATTCACCCGGATATGATCTCGCATCTGCGCAGGGCCCTGGAAGAGACCGGCAGTGATATTGCCGTGTCGGATATGGAATACTTCTATGAAGACGGGACGGCAAAGCAGAGTGACGGCGGCCGGTTTACCTGTACCAGTGTCCGGGAAACGCCGGCGCTGATTGCGATCAACAACTCCGCCTGCAACAAGCTGTTCCGCCGGGAACTGTTTGCGGATATCCGTTTTCCGAAGGGAAAATTCTATGAGGACCTGGCGGTGATCCCGATCCTGCTGTACCGGGCCGGACAGGTGGTCAAAGTCGATGAACCGCTGTATGCCTACCGGCAGCGGCAGGGTTCGATTGCCCACAGCAGTGACCCGCGGATCTTTGATATTTATGATGCCCTGGACGGCATTGTGAACTATGTGAAGGCGCATGGCAATGAGCCGGAAGTGCTGGCGGCGCTGAAGTCGCTTTACATTGTGCACGGTCTGGACCTGACCACGCTCCGGATCCGGGATTTCTCTGACCGCAGTATCCGGGCGGACTATCTCAGAATGAATATGGCCCGGCTGCGGCAGTCGTATCCG
>JAEEHG010000076.1 GCA_016280695.1 Solobacterium sp.
CATCGCCCATGGCTGGCAGCCGGTCGGAGCCCATCATTTCCATGTTCATCTGGAACCGGGTGAAACATTCCGGGTCATCTTCGGACTGGTCTATACCGAAGGGGATGAGGAACAGAAATTCACAGCCCCCGGCATTATAAATAAAGAACCGGCAAGAGCTGTCATGGACCGCTACATGTCCGATGAACAGTTTGACGGCGCCTTTGCCCGGCTTGGGGAGTTCTGGTCTTCCCTGCTGGCCGGCTTTGAAGTCAATACGGAGAATCCGGTCGTCAACCGGATGGTCAATATCTGGAACGCTTACCAGTGTATGGTTACCTTCAACATGTCCCGCTCCGCTTCCTACTATGAATCCGGCATCGGCCGGGGCATGGGCTTCCGCGATTCCTGTCAGGACCTGCTCGGCTTTGTCCACATGATTCCGGACCGGGCCCGGGAGCGGATCCTCGATATCGCCACCACGCAGAAGGAAGACGGCGGTGCTTATCACCAGTACCAGCCGCTGACCAAAAAAGGCAATGCGGATATCGGCGGCGGCTTCAATGATGACCCGCTGTGGCTGATTGCCTGCACGGATGCCTATATCCGGGAGACCGGGGACTGGGACATTCTCCGGGAACCGGTGCCGTTTGACAATGTCGACGGCAGTGAACAGCCCCTGCTGGAGCACCTGCGCCGCAGCTTCCGCTATACGCTGAACAATCTCGGCCCGCATGGCCTGCCGCTGATCGGCCGGGCTGACTGGAATGACTGCCTGAACCTGAACTGCTTTTCCGCCCACCCGGGCGAATCGTTCCAGGTAACCGGGCCGTCCGAAGGACCGGTGGCCGAGTCGGTGTTCATTGCCGGCATGTTCGTCAAGTACGGCCGTGAATACGCCAACCTGCTCGCCCACATCGGCCGGGAAGACGAAGCGGCAGAAGCACGTCAGGCGGCTGCGGCGATGAGTGACACCGTGCTGCAGTCGGGCTGGGACGGCGACTGGTTCCTGCGGGCCTATGATGCCTTCGGAAACAAGGTCGGTTCCGCTGAATGCGAGGAAGGCAAAATCTATATTGAACCGCAGGGCATGTGTGTCATGGCCGGCATCGGGGTGGAAACCGGTGAGGCCGAAAAAGCCCTTGTGTCGGTGCGCGACATGCTGGACACGAAGTTCGGCGTGGTGCTGCTGACGCCTGCCTATACGAAATACCATCTCAACCTCGGTGAGATTTCTTCCTATCCGCCGGGATACAAGGAGAATGCCGGTATTTTCTGCCACAACAACCCGTGGGTCATCTTTGCCGAGACGATCCTGGGGCACGGAACCAGGGCCTTTGAACTGTACAAGAAAACCTGCCCGGCCTTCCTGGAGGAAATCTCCGAAATCCACCGGACAGAACCATACGTATACTGCCAGATGGTGGCCGGCAAAGACGCGCCGACCTTCGGCGAAGGCAAGAACTCCTGGCTGACCGGTACGGCGGCCTGGACCTTTACGGTCCTGACCGAAGGCATTCTCGGCATCCAGCCGGACTATGACGGTCTGCGCATTGAACCGTGCATTCCGGCTTCGGTCCGCGAATACAGGGTAAACCGGCTGTTCCGGGGCACCATGTACCACATCACCGTCAAAAACCCGGACGGTGTTGAAAAAGGCGTAAGGAAAATCCTGCTGAACGGACAGGAAGTGCCGGCCGGCCCGGTGCCGCTGTGCGCTGAAACAGCCGCTGATGTCGAAGTCATCATGGGCTGAACCGGAGAAATGAATATGAACTTTCAGATTGAAACTGCCCGCACCCGGACCGAAACAGCCGCTGACCTGGCTGCCGTCCGCTTCGTGGGACACCTGACGGAATACACAGATGCTGTCTACACAGATGCCGGCCGCGGCCATGTCTTTGCGGTCTGCGGGCTGTCACGCCCCCTGCCGGCTGCCGGCTTCCTGCTGGCCCTGCCGGACCTGCAGGGATACATTTCCAATCCCGGCCGGGATTATCTGCTCGATGCCGGTACCGGCCGTCTTTATGCGGATGCAGAAGAACTACAATTGGCTTCGGAAGACGCGGCAGCGGTGCAGCGCTCGCTTGGACGGCTCATGCATGCCCCGGGCGAACTGAATGACCGGGGTGAGCTGGTGCTGGACCTGCAGGCCCCTGCGGTCGGCACCCATTATGCGGTCAACCTCCTGCTCGGCAGCCGTGAAGGTTATGATGATCCCCTGCAGTCCACGCCGAAAAGCGTACTGGACGGCTTCGGGAGAGGTTCTTTCCGGGCCCGGCAGGACAAGCAGGTGCTGGCCACCCGCTATGAACTGAATCCCGATATCAACGGGGAACCGGCCAACCGGCAGTTCTACCTGACGGAGAACGGCCGGCAGATCTTCTATTCCGCCGACGCCTTCACCAATGTCAGAAGCGCTGTCTGCCGGCATGGCGTCAACCACACCGAAATCATTTATGAAACAGAATGCGGCCTGCGCATCCGGCGGCTGATCTTCATCCTGCCGCAGCAGCCGGGTTTCCCGGACGCGGTGGAAGCGCAGC
>JAEEHG010000077.1 GCA_016280695.1 Solobacterium sp.
CATTGGAAGTGTCATATGCCTTGATGAACCGTACCGGCTGCTTGTCCGGCTTTTCCGGCAGGAAATCCTGCAGGGAGCGGGTCTGCCAGGAACCGGCAACGGTTTTCAGCAGGGCTGTTTCCAGCGGTGAAAGCGGGAATTCCTTCAGCACGATGAAATCGATATCTTCAACCGGGGCAGCTTCCCGCAGGGCGTGACGCAGGCAGTCAATATGATCGTGGATGCCCTGTTCCTGTTTGGCGGCTGTATAGCGGTCATAGACGGCAGCCAGCGCTTCATTCTTTTCGGTGAACTCACCCTCACTGAGCCGGGTCCGCATGACTTCTGCCTCGTTCTCGATAATCAGGGAACGGACCTTGCGAAGGATATCCGCCAGGATCACGGCATCGTTGAAAACGGCGAAGCGGAAATATTCAAGGCCATCCTTCATGACGGCATACAGCAGGTACGTTTCATCATTGGCGCTGCAGGAAGCCGGGGCGGTCTTTCCGCAGCGGGCCAGGGCATAGGATGCCAGGTCTTCGCTGTCCATGACCCGGCAGCCGATCAGCGGCATGCCGCACAGTGCCGTTTCCCTGTACAGGGCAGAGGGGCTGCAGCCCGGGGCAAACAGAATGGTTTCTTTCATAGGCAGATGATCTCCTGTAACTATTATATGCGGATTGCGCGCATTTTTTATGCCTGCTGCGACCCTGAGAATAATGCCGGCAGGCGGAGAAATTTCCGCCTCTTCTTTTCATAACAGAAAACGCGGGAAGCCGGAAAATGAAAGTTTCCTAAAAAGTGACAGGATAAGCGCTTTCATACATTGACGGTCTTTTTTCGCTTTGTTAGAATGACGGCGTAATCCGATTCCGGAGTCAGAAACACTCCGCTGAACAACTGAACGCCGACCCTCTGGCATCCGAATCACCGGTCGGTTTTTCTGTTTTAAGAGGAAGAAAACATGAAGAAAATCGGTATTGTCATGGGATCCAAATCTGATCTTCCGACCGTTGAAAAAGCGGTCGGAGTCCTCAAAGAATACGGGGTTCCCTTTGAAGTGCGCGTACTGTCCGCTCATCGCTGTCCTGCTGAAGCAAAAGAGTTTGCCGAGCAGGCCCGCGGGGGCGGATTTTCTGTTCTGATCGCCGCTGCCGGCATGGCTGCGCATCTGGCTGGTGCCCTGGCGGCGAACACTACTTTACCGGTCATCGGCATTCCCTGCCGCTCATCCGGCTCGGACGGCATGGACGCCCTGCTGTCCACGGTCATGATGCCCAGCGGCATCCCGGTGGCCACGGTTGCCATTGACGGGGCCAAGAACGCGGCCCTGCTGGCCATCCAGATCATGGCGGTTGAGGATCAGGAACTGGCAGACAAACTGGAAGCCGCAAGGGAAGCCGGACGCAAAGCCGTCCTGGCCGCTGACGAAGAAATCAGGAATCAGTTCCGCTGAACGAAATATGAAGGAGGAGATGTTCTTATGAAACTGGTCTACACGGGTAAAACCAAGAATGTATTTGAGATGGAAAACGGCAACTACCTGCTGAAGTTCAAGGATGACGTTACCGGCAAGGACGGCGTCTTTGATCCCGGCATGAATGAAGTCGGCCTGACAATTGAAGGCGTCGGCGACGTCAACCTGCGCATGACGGACTATTTCTTCAAGAAGATCAACGCGGCCGGCATCCGCACACATTTCGTTCAGGCAAACTTTGATGACACAACCATGGAAGTCCTGCCGGCCAAAGTATTTGGCAAGGGCCTGGAAGTCATCTGCCGCCGGCGGGCCGTGGGCAGCTTCCTGCGCCGCTACGGGGATTATATCGAAGACGGGGCAGAACTGCCGTACTACGTTGAAATGACCTTCAAGGATGACGCCAAGGGCGATCCGCTGGTCACCCGGGAAGGCCTGATCGTGCTCGGCATCATGACCGGTGAACAGTATGATACCATTGCCGACATGACCCGCAGAATCACAAAGATCGTCGCTGATGACATGGCTGAAAAGGGCATGGAACTCTACGACATCAAGTTTGAATACGGGTATGACGCTGACGGGAAAGTCATGCTGATTGATGAGATTGCTTCCGGCAACATGCGTGTATACAAGAACGGCGAGTACATCCAGCCGATGGAACTCTCTGAGCTGTTCTTTAAATAATGGGCGGCTTCTTCGGCGCAGTATCCCGCCGCAATATCGTTCTGGATACCTTTTTCGGTACAGATTATCATTCCCACCTGGGCACGCGTTACGGCGGCATGGTGGTCTTTGATGCTGAAAAGGGATTCGAGCGGGCCATCCATAATATCGACAACACCCAGTTCCGGACAAAGTTCGAACCGGATCTGCGGGATTTCTGCGGCACGTCTGCGCTCGGCTGTATTTCCGATGCCGATCCGCAGCCGCTGCTGGTCCGCTCCCATCTTGGCATCTATGCCATTTCCACCATCGGCATCATCAATAACGCCAATGAACTGATCGAACGCTACTTTTCCGATCATGGGCATCAGTTCATGGCCATGTCCAGCGGCAAAGTCAATGCCACGGAACTGACTGCGGCATTGATTAACGAAAAGGACGATATCGCCGAGGGCATCCGGCATGCCCAGGAATTGATCAAAGGGTCCATGACCATCCTGTTCCTGGAAAAAGGCGGGACAATCGTCGCCGCGCGGGATCAGCAGGGCCGCCTGCCGGTTCTGCTGGGCCGGGACAAGGACGGCTTCTGTGTTTCGTTTGAATCCTTTGCCAGCCAGAAACTGGAATATGAAATCACCTACGAACTCGGTCCGGCCGAGATTGTGAGAATCTTCCCGGATCATTTCGATATTCTTTCACCCCGGCATGAAGACATGAAGATCTGCGCGTTCCTGTGGGCATACTACGGGTATCCGAACAGTGATTACGAAGGCGTCAACGTGGAGGTCATGCGCTACCGCAACGGGGAATCCATGGCCCGTACGGAGATGGCTGCCGGAACATTGCCGGATGTGGACTAC
>JAEEHG010000078.1 GCA_016280695.1 Solobacterium sp.
GAAGCCTATGCCCTGCCGGAAAACGAAGAACCGGTGCTGCTCATGCCGATCGGCTATGCGGCCGACGGCTGTGAACCGCTGCCGAACCACACAGCCAAGCGGCCGGTTGACGAAGTCATTCATTATCTCTGAGACAGAAAAAAACACAGATGCAGATCTGTGTTTTTTTTGTCTTATTTTGGGACAGCCGGGTTGGCGTGCTCACACGGCACGGCCACCATGCACTTGCCGCAGCCTCCGCCGCCGTAATTCTCCCGCAGATAACCGCCCCAGTCCCGGCACATTTTCAGGTTGCGCAGATTGTCGAAACTGATGGCTTCCGCCGGGCAGCGCTGAATGCAGAGACCGCAGTGAATGCAGTTTTCATACAGGTCTGTATAGGTCCGCTCCGTCGGTGTCAGTTCCGCATCAACGATGAGCGTCGTGATGGCCCCGCAGCAGCCCTTTTCGGTAATCATGTGACGGTGAATGCCGAATGTACCCAGGCCGGCAATGAAAGCCGCATGCCTGGTGGACCAGGTCGGGGTGAAGTGCAGCCCGTCCTCTTCACCGATTTTAACCGATACGCTGGAGGAGGAAAAACGCGGATCCCCGATCGGACTGTTGACTTCCATCCCGGCAGTTTTCAGTTCTTCCAGCAGGGCGATGTTCATTTCCTTGGACAGGGCACTGCCGGCCGGATAGCCGTACTTCCAGGCTTCGTTGATATACTCCTTTGATGCGGCAGCCCGGGAGCGGATTTCTTCGGAATACGGGAAGAAGAACACAATCACGCTCTTCGCCGACGGCAGCCATTCCTGCGGCGCCATCCAGTTCGGGCCGATCACCTCCGGTTTTTTCAGTTCGGCAAACAGCGGATCATCGGCAGAGGCGATGCCCATGACAGGTTCTTCAAGAATCGGAATATCGATATTTTCGTCGGGCAGATGAATCAGGTTTTTGTCTGACTCATGAAAGATCTTCAGCATCATTGCCTGAATTTCACTGGGATTCATAAGATACCTCCGTGTTTATCTAACATTTACTTTATCATAAATGCATAATTCGTAAAAAAACTGAAGGCGCGAAAAATGTGAACTGCTGCTTTGCACTGCTGCAGGCGTGCCGATGAAACCGGTGCAGCAGCACAGGCAGAATAAGGCCTGCTGTGCCGGAGTGGATTTAATTATTGTATGCTTCAGTAAAAAACGATTGTCTGTTTGTGTATGGCAGAATTACAATTTGTCTAACAAATAAAGGAGAAAGGATATGAAAAAAGCAATTCTCTGCGGCAAATTATTCACAGCAGCCAATGACAAAGTTCAGAAGAACATGGTCATCTTCATCGAAGACGGAAAGATCACCGATGTCAAGACAGTCAAAAAGGCTGATACAACCGACTGCGAAGTCATTGATCTCAGTGACAAGTTCGTCATGCCGGGCCTGATCGACGGGCACATGCACAGCATCTACAGCGGCGAACCGGCAGTCGTATCCAAGACGGCGGCAGAAAACACGATCAACGGCATGCTCAACCTGGAAAAGGACCTCATGGCCGGCTTCACGACAATCCGCGATGAAGGCTCCTTTGACTTCGAGGATGTTGCCCTGAAAAAGGCGATCGACGCAGGCATGATCAAGGGCCCGCGCATGATCACATCCGGCAAGCCGATCACGGCAACCGGCGGACACGCGGACAGCCGTTACCCGCTGGCGATTGATGCCGGTGATTACGGTGCCTTTGTCATCAGCGGTGCTGACCAGGCCAGAGACGCGGCCCGCAAGGTGTTCAAGTACGGTGCTGACCAGATCAAACTGATGGGCACCGGCGGCGTCATGTCCATGGGTGATGAACCGGGTGCGCCGGAACTGACATTTGATGAACTGAAGGCGGCGGCTGACATCGCTAACGACAGGGGCCGCAATTCCTCCATTCACTGCCATGGTGCCAAAGGCATGAAGAATGCCATGAAGGCCGGGGTCAGGACCATTGAGCACGGCATGCTGATGGATGACGAAGCGATCGACATGATGGCCGAAACAGGCACATACCTCATTCCGACGATCGTGGCCGCCAAGGCAATCGTTGACAACGGCGTGGCTGCGGGCATCCATCCGGAAAATGTTGCCAAGGCAGCCTTCTGCGTGGCCAATCACTATACCAACCTGATGAAGTGCTACAAGAAGGGCGTCAAGATCTGCTGGGGCACCGATGCCGGGACACCGTTCAACTTCCACGGCACCCAGACAGTGGAATTCAAGTACATGGCTGATGCCGGCCTTCCGGTCGGGTATATCCTGCAGGCAGTGACCAGGGTCAATGCGGAAATGCTGATGATGGAAGACAAGATCGGCACCGTTGAAGCCGGCAAGTTCGCTGATATCGTTGCCGTCGACGGGGATCCGTTCAAGGACATCGAAACGATGCGCCATGTTTCCTTCGTCATGAAGGGCGGCGAAGTCTTCAAGCAGTAACAGGAAAAAAACACCCTGTGCGTGCACAAACACTGCCAGGGTGTTTTTCTTTTGCGGCTGGTACGCTACTCTGCTGTATCCAGCAGGCGCAGTGGGGTGCATTCATAGACCAGGATCATGGCGTCATACAGGAAATCAGGTTCACAGTAAATCCTGACGGTATCCTGGAGAATGGTGTTCAGGATGCTGTAGCCTTCGCCCAGGCTGCCGGTATAGATGGGTTTATCAATATATCCGTACAGTTCAGATTCTTTGTCTGCCCGGGAAAAATCCAGATAATATGTTCCCAGATCCCTGGCCTGATAAGCCAGTATATCACCTGAAACAAACCTGTGATCGGCTCTTCTGCCGCTGCGGTCCGGCATGTTGCAGAGGGAGATGAAGTAATCCGTGCCGATGGCAAAGTACCGATCCCCCAGCTCATCCCGGATGAATGAACCCATCGTCTTTGTGTAGCTGCCGGCATAGCCGATATGCCCGTTGTGCCCGCTGATCATCAGACGGGAATCGGGCATCGCGGCGGCGATTTCCATGACTCTTTGTGCCATCATCTCGTCCCGGTACCGGCCGCCCTCCGTCATGCCGTCGTCCCCGGCATATCTGGCCGCCAGTTCCCGGGCACGCAGGACATTATCGATGCAGTCCAGGATCCGATTATAGTTGTACAGTTCCTGGTAAGCATCCCGGTTCGTTTCCAGTTCAGTTTTCAGAAGGCTCAGTTTTTCAAAGCCTTCCTGCAGGCTTTCATCCCGGAAACCCATGTCACCGCCCAGGAAAGAAGCGAATGTGCCGGCCAGATCCAGGTCTTCGCCTATGGCATGCTCTGCCGTGAAGGCCAGGACCAGGTTCAGTTCCATATCCGGATTCTGAAGGTCAAAGCCATAAAACGACAGGCTATCAGCGTGGGTGGTGTTGTATTCTTTCATCCATTCAATCAGGTTCCGGATATC
>JAEEHG010000079.1 GCA_016280695.1 Solobacterium sp.
ACCAGTGAAGGTGTGCTGATCCCGCGGATCCTGATCTGGCCCGACGGCCGAAAGTTCCGCATTGAAAAAGCTGAAGGCGGCAAGGCTTTCGGTATCTCGAAATCCGGTCAGAACGGCCGTGTCTTCGATATCTGGATCTACGGCCGCAAGCGCCGGCTCTATCTGCAGAAAGACCGCTATTTTGTCGACAGTGCCGCCCGCCCCGCACCGGCCCATGACCCGGTTGACCTGACGGATGAGGAACTGCTGGAAATTATCTGAATACTTCTGTTACGCCGAGCGCTTTTTTCCTGTACGATACTGTCAGATATGAAACAGTACAGAAAGCCGCTCAACATCGTCATTGCCGTAATTGTTCCTTGTGCCTGGGTATATATGATGTGCCGGGGTTCCGGTTCCCTGGCCGCGACCGGGCTGCGGAGCCTGAAATACTTTACGGTGCTTTCCAACCTGCTTGAGGGCCTGGCTTCGGTACTGTTTCTGTGCGCCGCCCCTCATTCCCCGCTGCTGAAATACGTCGCCGGCATTGCCGTAACCCTGACCTTCATGACCGTTCTGTGTTTTCTCGGCCCGGTCTTCGGCTACGCGTTCATGTTCAGGGGCGCCAACTTCTGGTTCCATCTGGTGGTGCCGCTGCTGGCCATCGGGGAGATGCTGGTGATGGACGATGTCCGTCACAGCAGAAAGGACAGTCTGATGACTGTCCTGCCGTTATTCATATACGGGGCTTTCTATATGGGCAACATCCTGCTGAACGGGGTCGGCACCTGGCCCCAAAGCAATGACTGGTACGGCTTCGCCCGCTGGGGCATCCCGCAGGGCATTGCCCTGTTTGCCCTGTTCTGCCTGCTCACCTATCTCGGCGCCAGGCTGATCACCCGGGCCGCTGCCCTGTTCCGCAGATCCTGAAGACATCTACTTCCGTCACCACCAGGTCCATCCGTGCATCATGACTCTCAAAGGGCAGGTCCGCAGCCAGCAGCTTCCCGAAGCACAGGCACAGCCGGCAGGTCTCCGTTTCCTGCAGGAAGCGGTCATAATAACCCATGCCATGGCCAAGCCGATCTCCTTCCGGGGTTGCGCTCAGGCACGGGATCACCGAGAGATCTATCCGGTTTCCGGCCGTGATACTGTCATCTTCCGGTTCGGGGATACCGAGCCTTCCTGTCTTCATCCTGCTGTCGGCATGGATCCGCACGGCTTTCATACAGCGGCCTTCGCACTTCGGCACATAAACTCTCTTGCCGGCGGCGAAGGCTGCTTTGATGATGGCGTCAGTGTCCGGTTCACGCTCCAAGCTGAGATAAACAAAGACGGAAGCGGCACGCTGAAAAACAGGCAGGCTTATCACCGTTTCGGCAATCGCCTTCCCAGCCTGCAGAACATACGCAGGATCCAGATCCTCATACTGTTTCTTCAGCTGTTTCCTGCGTTCTTCTTTTCTGCCCGATGTCATTGTTCAGTGCACAGTTTCCTTTTCCGGCTGCCAGACATGGCTCATCGCCGTGTCCGGCACTTCCTCTTCCTTGACTTCGGAGTGAGTTACCTGATAATACAGGAACGCCAGCCAGCCAAGTCCGCACAGACACGCCAGCAGGAACAGCAGTCCGATCAGTCCGAATGTTTTTTTCTTCATGGTGCTCAATTCTCCGTTTCTGCTTTCATTATAACAGCGGAAAAAGAAAAGGTCTCGTCACTGACGGGACCTCTTTGAAGCTTATTCGCCGAAGACTGCCTTGGTCTGGGCTGCCATGCGCTTGCCGTAGTCGACAGCCAGGGCATTCCAGTCGTATTCAGCACTGCCGATGGCGATCGGGCCGAGATGAATCGGCGGATTGCCGGCAACGCCGCCGCCGGAGTAAACCATCATGCCGAAGAACATTTCATGAACGAGAATGTTCATCATGGCCATTTCGTTGCCGCCCCATGCATACTGGGCTGTTGCGAAAGCGCCGCCCAGCTTGCCGGCTACCTTGTACTTGCCGAGTGTCTCGAGGAAGGCGGTTGTTTCAGCGGCCGCGTCTGTATAGTAAGTCGGGGTGCCGATGATAACGCACTTGCTCTCTTCCATCCATTCCAGATCAATATCATGATAAGCGAACGCCTTGGCTTCCAGCCCGCCCAGGGTCAGGCCTTCAGCGATCTTTTCGGCAATGCCGGCGGTAACACCGGTTTTGGATACATAAACAACTGCTGCTTTCATAAGAATTATTCTCCTTTGCTGATTTCATCATACCACATCTCCATCCGGCAAAGGCGGTAATGCTCAGAACAGCAGTATTATTCCGGCCACTGCCGAAACAGCAATGCACAGGATCGGATGCGGCTTGTATTTCCGGATCACCGCGTACATCAGGATAAACCAGATCAGCTTTTTCAGTTCGATCAGATCCAGGAAGTTATGCGTCTGCAGGAAGACATCCATATGCAGCACACCCGCCTCCACGACGCTGAAGCCGGCCGCTGCGATCAGGCCGGTAACTGCCGGTCGCAGACCATAGAACACGTTCTCGACCAGCGTGCTTTCACGGAACTTTTCCAGATAGGCAGACACGATATTGACAATGATGATCGCCGGCGTAATCACTCCCAGCGTGGCTATGATTCCGCCCGGGACACCGGCAACGGAACAACCGACGTAGGTAGCCATATTGACTCCGACCGGGCCCGGGGTGGATTCCGAAACAGCAATCATATCCGTAATCAGCGCCTGCGAATACCAGCCCGAAGTCACAGCCAGCTTCTGCAGGAACGGCAGGGTAGCCATACCGCCGCCAACCGCGAAGAGGCCGATCTTGAAGAACTCCCAGAATAACTGCAGATATATCATCATTTCGGCTGGCCTCCCTTCATGGCGGATCCGGTTTTCAATGCCTGGACCACAGCGCCGAGAAGCCCGCTGGCAATAATGATGAGAATCGGCGACACCGATGTGAACAAACTGAGGTACAGCACTGCCAGGCAGAGAACAATACCGAAAATATCCTTGATGCCCTTTCTTGCCATGGCCAGTACCGTATCCAGGATCAGCGCCGCCACACAGACAGTAATTGCGCTCAGCGCATGACGGACATAGACATTGTCCTGGAAGCTGGACAGCAGGAAGTAAATCACTGAAATGATGATAATGCAGGGGCTGACCACGCCGAAAGCTGCAGCCAGTGCCCCGGGGACTTTTTTCTGTTTATGCCCGATAAACACTCCGACATTGACGGAGATGATGCCCGGCAGACCCTGGCTGACCGCGTAGTAATCAATAATTTCTTCTTCGCTCATCCAGCGCCGTTTCTGAACGATTTCCCGCCGCAGGATCGGCAGCATCGCATAGCCGCCGCCGAAAGTCACCGCACCCATGCGGAAAAACAGTAAATAAAGATCAAGCAGCTCACCCGCCATATGAAACCTCCTTCATATACCCGATATATTGCATGACTTGATCCATGTTATCATGATGCGTTTATTTGTCAATCAGAGAGCTGTTTACGGTACTGTTCCGCTCCAGTAATGAGCTTGGGATAGATCCGCTCCCGGAACCACGGTTCTGCCGAAGCAGCCAGGGCTTCTGCCGGGGTGAACCAGGCAACCGCCCTGTTTTCCTCTTCCCGGCTGTGCACCGGCTCCTCTTCATCCGCCCTCAGCAGATACGTCACATTCAGATGCAGGTGGGAACCGACATAGTGGCCTTTTTTCTCATGCCCGCTGACCGGCAGGATTTCCACTGAGAGGATATCCCGGCTGACCGGGGTCACCTGCCGGAGGCCGCTTTCCTCCTGCACTTCCCGCATGGCCACAGCCAGCAGATCCTCATTCCCGTCCGCGTGCCCGCCCAGCCAGGCCCAGGAATCATAAATGCGGTGATATGCCATCAGCACTTTCGTAAAACCGCGGTTCACCACCCATGCCGAGGCCGTCATTTGCATGATTTCGTTTTCCCGGGAAAAGATATTGTCAATTGCTAGGGCGGAAAGAATCTGTTTCAGATCCTTTTCTTCCTGTTCATTTACCGGAACATAGCGTTCCAGCTGCTGTCTTAAATCATTCCTGTTCATTGCTGAACGGCTGCTTTCATGGGGCCGGATGCGCCCAGTTCTGTCCGTCTTCCGAGCAGATGACATCAACGGTGCCGTCCGGCAGATAGCCGGCAGCCCAGTGGGTATCGGTATCGTCCTTGCGCAGGACATAGTCCAGATACATGTTCGCATCGTAGCAGAACTCACCCATCTTCATCAGCTCACCGCCGGAATTGACTGCCTGACTGACTTCTCCCTGCTGCAGCAGCGCGTCAAACAGGCCCTGCTCCTTGAACGGAATCTCATCACTGCTGAAGAAATCATACGGGGTAATATCAACCACGCCCATATGGAAAGCGGTGCGCAGGACCCGGCCGCCCAGATCAAAGCCGGTGTAGATGAATCCATCCGTCTTGCCGTCGGCAAAATGTCTGACATACTCGATCATGCCGGCCGGCGCGTCTGACTCGGCGCTCTCCACATACAGGATCGGCTGTGATTTTTCCGCTTCATACCAGACTTCGGTGATTTCGCCGGCATACCAGCTGTAGCGGCCGACGCGAAGATCCGTATCCACTGCCGGGATAATCAGATAGACATTGTCTTCATATTCTCCGAGGTCCCCGTAGATGACATGGTCTTCATCAATCTCTGCCGCCAATGGCAGATTCAGCTCACTGGCTGCCCGGGCAACGACATCTGCCCTTGACCGTTCGGAATTCACTGTGCCCAGGAATGCAACCTCCAGGTCCTCATAGCCTTCCATGCCGGCCATATACGGATGCGGAGTTTCACTGCCGGCAGTTCCGGCGGCGCCGGGACGTTCCGAGGCAGGTTTCGCGGCTGGAACCCCGGCCGGAGCCGGCGTCGGGGCGCCAGCCGGAGTCGGTGTCGGATCTGCTGCTTTGCCGGCACACGCGCCCAGCATCACCGCTGTCAGGATAACAGTAATCAGTTTCTTCATAACTTCCTCCTCGCCTTACAAAGCGGCGCCAAATACTTCGTATGTTTCCACCGGATTTCCTTCCGTGTCTGTCACTTCCAGAACCCAGGAAACCGGATTGTCATTATAATACTCGCCAACCCTGAACCGCATGGTCCAGCCGTCTTCAAGGGCCACATCATCAGCACTGAAATATATCTTCCCCGCGGAAATCATCCGGATGAGATACAGCCCGTTTTCTGCCGGTTCGCACAGCTGTGCTTCTGTTTCGGTGTTCACTTTCATTCCCCTGACGGCCGGGGTGCCCCAGACCGTGGTTTTTCTGTTTTCCTCTGTACCGGCCAGAATCCATACATCGGTATCCGTCACTTCGTTGACAAATATAACCGTACCGGCCGCCGGCACTTCCGGGGCAGGTTCTTCCTCACGGGTGCATCCGGCCGCAAACAGCGCCAGCATGCACACGGCCAGCAGCTTCATCGTTTTCATTGCTCTTCCGGCATCGGGGCAGGCCCGCCGGACTCCGCTTTTTCGAAAATAACCCCGCCGCCCTGGGTCGGGTGGTCAATATAGACAACTTCGGAAGAGTCACTGTGATACTTCAGTATATTTCTGACAATCATGATGTCCCCGGCAGCTCCGTCTGTCATCAGGATCCCCATGCAGAGGACCGGCAGGCTGCCCTGCAGGATCCCGTGAATCATGGGCAGGATGCCCAGCACCAGCAGCGGCATCAGGGCTCCGGCTATGTAGGGCCCCCGGGCCAGCGGCACCTTGCAGGAACAGTACGGCGTCACATACTGTACCATGAAACCGAACGCGATATCCTTCATGTGGTGTTCCGCGAATACCGCCCAGGTCAGGCCGTGAATCAGCTCATGTACGACAATCAGCACAAGATACATAAGGAAAAACCACCACGGGAAGCGGAAGGAAATTCCGTTTCCCCGGTTTTTCAATATGAACAGCCCGAAACCGATCACCGCTGCCGGGATCAGCAGCCCGATGGCAAAAATATTGGCCTTGACGATACTGATGGTCAGATCCGTCCGGCGCCAGCCCTTTTCGCGCATGTTTTCCGCCAGTATTTCAAACTGTTCCAGCCGCTTCTGCTCGTCTTTTGACAGTTTTCTGGCTTTTTCCTTTTCGTCCGTATTCCCGGTCACGTTATCCTTCTTACTCATGTTTTTATTATCGCACAAATACCCCCGGTCTGCGGCTTTCGTGTATCCTGTCCTGAGCAGTGCGAAAAAGCATGATTTCTTACAGGGTATAGCATATGAAACTTTCGCGGATCTTTCTGCCGCATTATAATATTTCTGAACAGATGGAGGTAAGCTGACAATGATCGAGACAAACAAAAACCGCCAGGAGCTGCTGTATGAGTATATGCATCTTCGTTATCCGGCAGTGGCTGTCAAGCTGATTGAAAATGATGAATCTGCTGTCCCCGCGGATGCCCTGCGGCCGAAGGAGCACGGCAATTATCATCTTGGCCTGTGTCAGGCATTTGCCATTACCCGCCGGGAAAACAAGGCTGTATACATGCGCAGAGAGGATCACTGGTGCTGGAGCCCGCTGATCTGTTTCGGCATGGTCCCATGGGAGCGGGACACACCGGGCTTCAACTCCGTGGCTGACCGGATTGAAATCGCTGATCCGGAAAAGGGCAAGGCATTTCTGGAAAACCTGCCCCGGGTGCCGATGAACAAGTATAAAGGCATCCTGAGTGTGCCCCTTGACAAAGCAGATTTTGAGCCCGATGTAACGCTTGTTTACTGCAAGAATCACCAGCTGCTGAAAGCCCTGCTGGCCATCAAGTCACAGACCGGCGTGCCGACAGAAAATATGTTCACACCGCTGGACTCCTGCATCTTCTCCATTATCCCCCCGATGCAGGACGGCAACTACCGGGTTACCGTACCTGATCCGGGTGAACTGGCCCGGGCACTGACACCGGAGGATGATATCATCCTGACAATTCCGGCCCAGCGTGACGAGGAGTTCTACAAGGGCGTCCAGTTCTGGCTTGATCTCGGAGCCCGCGGCAACTTCAATCCCATCGTCAAGGAAGATTTCCAGCGGCCTGCTTTCTACAATTTCCTCTTCCAGGAATGGGGTCTTGACACCGACAAGGAATAACCACAAAAAATACCGGCCGGAACCGCATGGTTCCGACCGGTTTTTCTTATTTAAGGATGCCTGTGAATCACTGTGATGCCGGCGGAGAGATACCTTACTCCTCACCCGGGCCGATCCATTCGAAGATCATGTCTTCTCCGGTTTCCGACCTGTCATCGTGCCAGGTGAATGATCCGTCATCATTGAAGGTGACTGTACCGGTGCCATCATTGTAGACATCCTCCTGCGCCGTTGCTTCGCCTTCCTTGTCATATGTCAGGATTGTCTTTGCGCAGCCTTCATACGTGATGGTGCGGGTTTCCGTATCCAGCCTGCCGGTGATAATCCACTGAGCGGTTTCCCAGGCGCTGCTGCCCCAGCGGATCGTGATCAGGGCCTCTTCTTTCCCGAGGCATTCGACAACTGCGCCGGCCCGGTCACACTGATATTCTCCGACAAAATTCATGACCGGGTTCTGCCAGGCCGGATCCTCCCCGAATACCGCAACATAATCAGCGCTTTCGCTGAGTTCTACGGTAATGACCGGCTCGGTGGAATAGTCTTCCCCGTTCTTCGTCCACTTAACAAAGAGGCTCCCGGCCTCCGGTGCCGCTGCCAGTGTATATGTCTGCGCTTCTGCCAGATTGATGACAGCTGACTGGAACGGCCATTCAGGATCTAGTTCCGGTACGGTTTCTCCCTCCTCATAGCCGATCATGCCAAAGCCTTCAACATTGACGGTTATAAAGATTTTGGCTTCCGGCAGATCCAGTTCCGTCAGATGATAGGTTTCCCCGCCTTCAACAGCCAGGGTCATGCCGTCTTCGCCCTCTTCGATAACCGTAACAACAATATCTTCCCGGCTGCCTGAAGAGGCCAGCGTACCGTGCAGGGAACTGCCTTCCTGCGGCACGATGCCGCCCCAGGAGTCTTCGATCGGGTCTTCGCCCAGCATGACACCGGCATACCAGCCGGGGTCCTCGACGTCATCCATGTACGTCAGTGACAGGAAATTCCCGTCTTCATCCTGGAAATAACCGCTGCGGCTCCATTCCGCAGCCGGTTCCTCTTTTGCCCCGCAGGCCCCCAGCAGGGACACCAGCGCGGCACACACCGCTGATTTGACCAATTTGTTCATTTTCCGGTTTTCTGCCCTTCCTGTCCGGGTTTCTTTTTGATCCGCAGGATATTATGCCCGTCCTTGTATTCGTAGCTGATGCCATCCATGGATTTTTTCACAAGGAAAATACCCAGGCCGCCGATCTTTCTTTCCTCCGCGTCAAGCGTCAGATCCGGTTCTTTTTTTGCCAGCGGGTCAAACGGTTCCCCGTTGTCAATAAACGTAATGACAGCAGCTTCCGGGTCAGTTTCTGTTTCCACCCGGACAGTTGCCTCACCGCCATTATCATCGTAGGCGTACTTGGCAATATTGCTGAAGATTTCATCAATGGCCACAGCCAGCTGGATCATCGCTTTCCGGCTGAAATGCAGCGGTGCCAGCTGTTCTTCCACAAAGTCTGTCACCGCCGGAATATTTTCAATCAGTGCTTGAATCGTCAGTTCTTTCATAAGCATCACCGTAGGGTCAGGATCTTGTCAAAGCCGCTCGCCGCAAACACTTCCAGTACCTGTCCGCCCGCTCCTTCAACATACATTTTTCCCTGTTTGTTCATCTGTTTCTGCGCCACCAGCAGCTGCCGCAGACCGGCTGAGGAAATATACTCCAGGCCGGAAAGATCAAATACAAGTTCTGTGAGATCCGCCGGGATTGCCTGCAGGATCTCCCCGAGTTCCGGCGAAGTTACCGCATCCAGACGGCCGCCGGCCCGGATTGTCATCTTGTTTTCTTCTGTGAATTTTTCAATTGCCATGCCGGTCTCCTCTCAGTCTTCCGGCGACCAGGACGGCTGCAGCGGCTCAATGATCAGGTCTTCCACCCTGCAGCACACCTGGTATTTGTCTTCATAGACAATTTCACCGGGATGGTTTGTATAAACGACATAATACGGATGATTGTACTTTTCCAGCAGCCACATGACCGGGTTGATCATCCGCATCATCTCGTCGCTGTTTTCTGTCTTGAAAAAGCACACGACTTTCTCCTGCCGCTTGCAGGGTTCCGGCCAGGGAAGCTCTTCCGCAAACCAGGAATCGATTTCCAGATAGAGTTCCTTGTCCTCCGTATCCATGACATCGTTCTGGATCATCTGCATGCACATGCTGAAGACACCCTTCGCGTACATGGTATTCTCGGCCAGTTCCCGGCCCTGTATCCGTACATATTTGAAGTCCATATCGTTTCCTCTTCAGTTCTGCCAGCGCAGGGAAGCCAGAAGTTCTTCCCATACCGGCAGGCATTCATGCAGGGTTTCCGTCCTGCTGTAGAAATGAAGTTCATAGAGGTCCCGGCCGGTTTTGACAACACAGGTTTCCGCCGTCATCGCGATGCCCTGGGCCGTATAGGTATACCGGAACCCTTCCGCCTTCGGGGCCCTGACCTGATACGCTTTAAGCCCTTCAGCTTCATACCCGGATGCGGCCAGCGCCCGGCGGATATTCTTTTCGGCCTCTTTCGCGATATCATGCGCATTCAGCACCGTTCCCGCAAAGCCGCCGAGATGTTTCCAGCCGGCTGTTACGATCATATGTATTCCCGGTGCGGAGAGACCGACCCACTCCGCGTCACCGGTCACCGGCAGGGCCCTGCGTTCTTCTTCATTCATCATGTGGAGCGGGAGCGAAACATCACCGGTCATCTGATGCAGTCTGAATTCATTCATGTTCCGTCTTTGCGCTTCGGTCGATCCGTTTTCCCCCCGGGGTAATGGCCCGCTGCGGGCAGACCAGCACGCACAGGTGACAGCCGACACACTTCTTCCCGTCCAGCACCGGCTGCCGGCTGCTGTTCAGGTAAATGGCCTGATGGCCGCCGTCCGCGCAGGAAATTTCACACCGGCCGCAGCCGACGCACTTTTCCCGGTGGAACCGCGGGAAGATAACCGTATCGCGTTCCAGTACATCCGTCGTGTCACTGACCGAGGCCAGGGCCTCGCCCCGGACTTCCTTCACGCTGCTGAAGCCCTTTTCCGCCAGATACAGGTTCAGGCCGGCTTTCAGATCATCAATGATCCGGTAACCGTACTGCATGACAGCGGTTGTCACCTGGACACTGCCGGCGCCCAGCAGGATATATTCCAGGGCATCCTGCCAGTTTTCAATACCGCCCATGGCACTGATATGCATGCCGGCAAGCTGCGGATTGTTTCCCATCTCCGCGATGAAGCGCAGGGCAACAGGACGCACCGCGTTGCCGCTGTAACCGCCTACCGCGGACATGCCGTGCACCGCCGGAGCAGAGACATAGGTATGAGGATCAACCCCGATAATACTCTTGATCGTGTTGATGGCGGCAACCCCGTCAGCCCCGCCGCGCAGGGCTGCCTCGGCCGCAGGACTCATCCTGTCCACATTCGGGGTCAGCTTGGCCAGAATCGGGATTTTCGTACCGCGCCTGGCCGCAGCCGTAAACCGCGCCACCAGTTCCGGCACCTGGCCGATATCCGAGCCCAGGCCGCCGTCCGCCATGTTCGGGCAGGAGAAATTCAATTCCACGGCATCCGCGCCGTTTTCTTCGCAGAGCCGGGCCAGGTCCTCCCATTCCTGGTCATTCTGGCCCATGATGGACGCCAGGATGACTTTGTCCGGATAGTTCTTTTTCAATTCCCGGAATACAGC
>JAEEHG010000080.1 GCA_016280695.1 Solobacterium sp.
CGGCCAGCATGGCTGCCTGGGCAATGGTCAGATCATTGGCGGGAACACCATAGTAACCCATGGAAGCCTCTGCCAGGCCCCAGTAGCCGTCGCCGTAGTAATTCATGCTGGCATACAGGGCCAGCAGTTCTTCCTTGCTGTACAGATCCTCAAGATCATGCATGATATAGATTTCCGCGGTCTTCTCCGGCAGGCCGCGGGTTTTTCCCTGCCCGATAAAGTACAGATTCTTGGCAATCTGCTGGGGGATGGTGCTGCCGCCTTCCACCGGCCGTCCGGCCAGCAGGTTGTTGATAATTGCCCGGCACATGGCGATCCAGTCGATGCCTTCCCGGACAAAATACCGTTTATCCTCCACCGCGACAACCGCATGGACAAAGTCAGTATCGATTTCATCATAAGTCACACTTCCCGGCAGGCCCGCATAGGCTTCAACAGCTTCCGGAATACTGCGTTCCGTTACCGCGGTCCGGTAGCATCTGTAACCGCTGAAGGCCAGGGCAGAACCGGCAAGAATCATCACAGCGGCAGCCAGGACAACAAGATTTCGCAGCAGGCGTTTCATGGCTCTATTATAGCGGATCACCGGAACGGTGAACCTTAAGCGTTGATTAATAATTTATAAAGACACATGAAATGAAACAAATGAAAGAAATATTATGAATTATGAAAGAAATGTCATTTTATCGGGTACTCAATATTGTTTTGTGCCAGAATTCAAATTAAAATCAAAGCATATAACAGGAGGATAATTGTATGACGACAATCCGTGAAAAAGTTCATGAGATTATGCCGTATCTTGTCGAACTCCGGCGTGAGAACCACCGGCATCCGGAGCCTTCGTTCAAAGAATTTGAAACTACGAACAGACTGGCGGCTGAACTGGATAAGCTCGGTATACCGTACAAGCGCATGGAGCCGACCGGCCTCATGGCAGAGATCAAAGGCGGCAAACCCGGCAAGACCGTACTGCTGCGTGCGGATATTGATGCACTGGAAATACTTGAGAAGACGGATGTTCCGTTCCGTTCGGAAAACGAAGGCATCATGCACGCCTGCGGTCATGATACCCATATGACCAATCTGATGGGCGCGGCCCGGATTCTCAATGATATGAAAGATGAACTGAACGGCAATGTCAGGCTGATCTGGCAGCCGGGTGAAGAGATCGCCAAGGGCGCCTATGCGTTCATTGACCAGAAGGCGCTTGAGGGTGTCGATGGTGTTTACGGACAGCATATCTGGCCGCTGTTCCCATGCGGCACGGTTGCCTATCGCAGCGGCGGTGCCTGGGCAAGTTGTGATGGCTTTACGCTGAAAGTTATCGGCAAGGCCACCCACGGCAGTGCCCCGGAAAACGGTGTTGACGCGACCGTATGTGCTTCAGCCATAGTCATGAACCTGCAGACCATTGTCAGCCGGGAAGTGGCTGCTATGAAGCCGCTGGTAGTCACCGTCGGCAGCCTGCATTCCGGCACCCGGTTCAACATCTGCTCCGGTGAAGCGGAACTCACCGGTACCTGCCGGTGCTTCGATGTCGAGCTGCATCATCATATTCCGGAGATGATGGAACGGATCATCAAGGCAACCTGTGAAGCCTACAGATGCGAATATGAGTTCGAGTACAACTTCATGACTGAACCGGTCATCAACAGGCCGGATATGACAGAAATCGCCAAAGAGGCAGCTCT
Organism: Solobacterium sp.; assembly: GCA_016280695.1. GTDB lineage: Bacteria > Bacillota_I > Bacilli_A > Erysipelotrichales > Erysipelotrichaceae > Bulleidia. The sequence continues at coordinate 1,692 of JAEEHG010000080.1, forward strand.
GAAGGTTACGGACGGCCCGGATTGTGTCATTGAGCATGATGCGATCATGGCTGCTGAAGACTTTGCGGCATATATGGTGGACTGCCCCGGTACGTTCTGCCTGATCGGCGGCGGCGGGGAATATCCTGTTCACAGTGACTATTTCTGGATCAATGAGGATTCACTGGAAATCGGCAGCGCCATGTATGCGCAGTTCGCGGTTGATTTCCTGAATAAATAAAAGGAGAAATAAATAATGCAGAACATCAGAGAACTCGCCCACAAGCATGCACAGTATGTCATCGACCTGCGGCATGACTTCCACAAACATCCGGAAAAGAGCATGGAAGAATACCGTACAACCGGCGCTGTCGCGGCCGAACTCGAAAAGATGGGGATTCCGTTCCGGGTCCTGGAACCGTCTGGTGTCATTGCCGAAATCAAGGGTGCTTTCCCGGGTAAGACCATCGGCCTGCGGGCTGATATGGACGCCCTGTCCATTACCGAAAAGACTGACGTACCGTTCAAATCCGTTAATGACGGCTTCATGCATGCCTGCGGCCATGATACCCATACGGCGATGCTGCTTGGTGCCGCTAAAATCCTGGATGAAATCCGGGGTGAGCTGCACGGCACGGTAAGACTGGTTTTCCAGCCGGGTGAAGAAGTTGCCCAGGGCGCCAAAAGTGTCATTGCCCAGAAGGGTATTGAAGGCGTGGACGCGATGTTCGGCATTCATATCGGCGCCCAGCGGCCGGTCGGCCATGTCTTCATGATGGCAGGTGCTTCGGCAGCGGCCTGTGATGAATGGATTCTCAAGATCAAGGGCAGGGCCGGCCATGGCGCAGCCCCGGAAGCCTGTGTTGACGCGTCTGTCTGCGCTGCGGCAGTTATCATGAACCTGCAGACAATTGTCAGCCGTGAAGTGGCTGCCATGAAGCCGCTGGTTGTGACTGTCGGCAAGCTGGAAACAGGCACCCGGTTCAATATCATTTCAGGTGAAGCAGTCATGACCGGCACAAACCGCAGTTTCGACTTCGATCTGCACCACGCGCTGCCGGGCATGATGGAACGGATTATCAAGGGAACCTGCGATGCATACCGCTGTGACTATGAACTGACTTACAATATGCTGACGGAAGTCCTGGTCAACGATGCCGGCATGACCGAACTGGCCAGGAAGGCAGCAGCGAAAATCACGGATACACCGGAGTGTGTGGAAGAATCCACCCCGGGTATGGGCGGCGAAGACTTTGCGGAATATACACATTTCTGCCCGTCTGCGTTTGCCAACCTCGGGGCCGGCGGCGAATATCCGCACCACAGTGACTATTTCTGGGTTGATGAGAGCTCCTTTGAAGTAGGATCCGCTCTGTATGCCCAGGTAGCGGTTGATTACCTGAATCAGGAATAAGTACGGCACAGCCGGAAGAAAGCAATTGATGTTTTCTTCCGGCTTTGCTAAAATACATTTATTCTGCAGAACCGGCAGCAGTAGATTCGCGGACATGGCACAGAGACCCGGGGGCTGGTGAAACCCGGGGCATGGACGGCTTCGAACTCGGCCGGGGAGGAATTGCCTTCCGGCATTATCGGAA
>JAEEHG010000081.1 GCA_016280695.1 Solobacterium sp.
CCAAGGAAGGCAAGGAGATTGTCCTGACGCCCGGGAACGAAAACACCGGCAAGGAAACAGAAGTGCCTTTCGGTACGGTAAATGAGTCCAAGGACCTGCTCAGCCGGGCGGATGATGCCCTGCTGTCCCTGCGCAAGGTGCTTGAGGGAAACCAGAAGGAACTCGAGCAGATGACCAGGGAAAGCGGCCTCAGCAACGCGGACATGGAGCGCTTCCAGCAGGAAATCGCCGATGACTACGGGATTTCCGTGGAGGAAGTACAGACCCGCAAGCCGATGGATTCGGGCCGGGAATTCGCTGACATTCTGGAAGAAGTCAAGAGCCGGATCGTCGGCAACGATGAAGCGCTGGCCCAGCTGACCACATCCTTCCGGCGGCCCTATGTCATGGGTGAGACCCCGGGCCGGGCAAAGAATGTCATCCTCGTGACCGGACCCAAGGGCAGCGGCCGGCATGCCAGCATCGCGGCTGTGGCCCGCAGCATGTACGAGCGCCAGCTGTTCCTGAGCGATGAAGTGTATACCATTGACATGAGCCTCTATCAGAGCGGGGCCCAGGAAGCGATCTTCCTGCAGGATCTCTACAAGGATCTGCAGGGCAAGGGCTCGGTGATCTGCTTTGAAAACTTTGAAGTCGGTTTCCCGGCTTTCCTGCGCATGGTTGACTCGCTGGTTAATACCGGCAAGGTTACCCTGAGCAAGCGCTATGTCCTCAATAAGGGTGTGCTGGTGGAAAACCAGACCGGCCTGGTCAAGGACGCGGTGGACTCCCTGAGCGCGGAAGGCAAGTATCTTGTCTTCATCACCAGCAAGGGCACCTCGGCTGTCCAGAATGCCTTCGGCGCGGATTTCCTGTACCACGTGCTGGACATCGTGACCTTCAAGGCGCTGGATGCGGCTGCCGTGGAAGAAATGTGCGAAATCAAGCGCAATGAACTCGCGGCCCGGGCTGATGAAAAGCTGCAGCTGAAAGTCAGTATGGAACCGGCAGTCATGACCTGGATTGCCGAACACTTCGACAAGACAAACGGCTCCGATGCCATTGAGGAGATCTTCAACAACTTCTATATCGGCCTTAGTGAAGCCGTGCTGCGCCAGAATCTCTTCAGTGAGACGGAAGCGCTGATCACCGTGGAAAACGATGTCCCGGTGGCCCACGTCAAGGAAGAGACCGTCAGCCTGGTCCGTTCCAAGACAAGCGCAGATGAAATCGAACAGATCAACAAGGAACTCGATGAGATCGTCGGCCTGAAGATGGTCAAGGATTACATCTATTCCCTGCAGAGCCATATCCAGATGCAGCAGATCCGCCGCCAGCAGGGCATGAAGGTATCCGATGTGTCCAAGCACATGATCTTCACCGGCAACCCCGGCACCGGCAAGACAACCATTGCCCGGCTGCTGTCCCGCTATATGAAGGCGATCGGCGCCCTGAGCAACGGCCAGCTGGTGGAAGTCACAAGAGCTGACCTGGTAGCGCAGTACGTCGGCCAGACAGCCCCGCTGACCATGAACGTCATCAAGTCGGCCATGGGCGGTGTCCTGTTCATCGATGAAGCCTACTCGCTCTACCGCGGCAAGGACGACTCCTTCGGTCTGGAATGCATCGATACAATCGTCAAGGCCATGGAAGACAACCGGGATGACCTGATTGTCATCCTCGCCGGTTATCAGCGTGAAATGGCAGGCTTCCTGGAAAGCAACTCCGGTCTGAAGTCGAGGTTCCCGAATATCATCCACTTCCCGGACTATACCGGTGATGAACTGCTGAAGATTGCGGTCCTGCAGGCCAAGGGCAAGGGCTATGTCATTGCCGAAGAAGCCAAGCCGAAACTGAAGGACTACTTCGATGAAGTGCAGGCCATCAACGCGGCTGAGGCGGGCAACGGCAGACTGGCAAGAAATGTTGTCGAAGATGCCATCCTGACCCAGTCCAAGCGCCTGGTCGCAAATCCGGAGGATTCCATGGAAGAACTGCGGGTGGAAGACTTTGACTTCACCATCAAGGTCGAGCCGCCGAAGACATCCTTCCTGGCCCAGTAAAAACACGAAACCCGGTATATCCGGGTTTTTTTGTGCTTCTGGGCTGTCTGTGCAGCCGGCTTTATATGCACTGACAATTGCCGTACATACGGTATACTGAAAGGGTAAGAAATCCGGAGGTGCGGACATGAATAATCATCTGGCAGACAAACCGGTCAGCGGGCTTTCAACCGATCTGGCCAGGACCGGCGAACACATCGGCATTACCTGGGATCTGATTCATATGCTCGAACACAACCAGGAGATTAAAACCCTGCTGGAAAAAGCCATACGGCAGGGCTGGGAAACCATTCCGGATCCCGACTGCAACCCGGTTCAGGATCTGGAATCCTACTATGCGTTTATAGACAGAATCTGTACATCCCTGCCGTGGGATATCAACCCGACCACGAAGTTCACCAAACCCTTTGACAAGGTGAACCAGAGCATGGGCTGTTTCTACTACATTGCTGACCAGCCGCTGGAAGAACTGGCAGACAGGGGCTACTTCCACAATTCCCTGGTCTACCATGAGCCGTACCGGACCTGGTTCAACCGCATGGTGGCGGAGTTCGGCATGTTCCTGACCACGGAGGACTCCTGGAACGAGGAGGCGTATGCGTATGCCCGCACGGAACCGGAGTTCCATCTGGAAGACGGACTGTACGAAGACCCCGAAAACTGGAAGACGTTCAATGATTTCTTTGCCCGCCGGCTGCGTGATCCTTCGCTGCGCCCGGTCGCTGCCCCGGAGGATGACAGGGTCGTAACAGCCCCGGCTGATGCCTGGCCGCAGGGGCTCTGGCAGATCGATGCGGACAGCCGCATCATCACCACTCCGGAGGATCCGATTGAGGGCATTGCGATCA
>JAEEHG010000082.1 GCA_016280695.1 Solobacterium sp.
ATTCCATGCCGGGACAGGACAGCCTGCCGAACCGGAGCGCGATCCGGCGGGTAATCTTATTACATATGCCGGCGGCAGTGTTTATTCCGTCAATCCGGTGACGGGGAAGGAAAACTGGCATCTGCCGCTGAAATACCGGACACTCGGCATGACGGCTGTCAGTCCGGACGGGGCGTATATCGCCGCCGGTGACTCTTTTGCCGTACAGGTCATGACCACTGAGGGAAAACCGTATCTCAGCCTGCCGCTGCCCGAAGATACCGGCGGGTATATCACAGATCTCTGCTGGTCGGATGACGCTCAATACATAGCCGTCCGGCTGCGGCTTGCCGGGCAGGGCTATCAGTTCGGCATCTTTGATTTCAGCACCTCGGAATTCTTCCTGACGGATACAGTCAGCACACATACCGATTCCTTCTGTTTCGACCGGCGCAATCGTCTGCTGGTACTGTCACACAATGATGAAAACAGTTCCTGGACGTATGGCGGAACCGCGCATATCAATCAGGCTGAATACATTCTGCAGGCCTGGGACCGTGATCAGCTGTGCTTTGCGCAGCGCTTTGTCACGGCGGAGGAACCGGGATTCCCGCTGGTGCGGGCATATGGTGATGGTGCTGTGCTGGTCCTTGGCAGCCGGATCCATGTGCTGGACGGACAGGGGAGCGTATTCAGAACCCTGGAAGCCGGCGGTATTATTTCCGCATTGCCGGAAACCGGGGAATATTTCCACACTGTGACAGCCGACGGCCGCCGGGGTCTGATCATGGCGGACACCGGCACAGGATCCCTGGAGAAGTCATTCCCGGCCGGACATGACCGGGTTGAGATGATCACCGGAAAGGACCGGCAGACCCGGTATCTGATCCTGAAGGACGGCAATGTCTGCGTATTCACATATCTGCAGGATGATCACCTGGTTTACCTGCCCGGCGGACAGATGCGTGATGCGCCGCTCGGCGGCCTCAGCAATGCCGGGCAGGCGGTCATCAGCACGGCAGATGGTCTGCTGTTCTGTGATGCAAAGACCCGCGGTACACATCGGCCTGCAGCAGCCGGAAATCACGTGTATCACATTCTGGATATGACCGGTGATTGTGTATCCGTTCTGGATATTGATGCCGGCAGCGGTTCCCTGCGGCTGCAGAACTATGATCATGCCGGGAAACTGGTGCAGGAATGGCCGCTGTCCGTAAATGATGCCCTGACGGCTGACGGGCTGCTTGCGGCACCCCTGGCCATCGCTGACAAAGTCTTTCTGGACGCTTATTATACAGCGCCGGGGGCCGCATGTGTGCAGAACCGGACCCTGTATATCCATGATTATGACAACCCGCAGAAGATTGCCATGCGCAGCCTTGACACGGGTGAGGAGAAGATACTGGAGGTTTCCCTTCCCGGAACATTCAGCCTGACCGTCATGAACGGCTTCGACCGGGCGTCGGCACTGACTGTTTCGCCTGACGGAGAGTATCTGTATACCGTGATGACTGACCGGAACAGCACCAGGAAAGCTGTCCTGATTCATCTGCCGGACGGGGAAGTGATGGAACTGCCCGGTACACCTGACGCGGCCGGAACGGCAGTCTTTTCCGAACAGCAGCTCATATATGCCGCCGAAGACGGGTTGTATTGTGCACAAGGCACGGAGCTCTCTGATGTGGTATATTACACAGGGGAACCGGCTCTGTCGTTTGCCGCCCGGGACGGCATGCTCTTCGCGGTTTATCCGGACGGTACCCTGCAGGTATACAGCCAGGGTGAACGGATCCGCACCGTACAGCTGCCGTTCGGCACCGGGGCGGCGTACAGTGCTGCCGCGTTCCGCTGGGAGTTCACCGGTGACCGGCTTTGCCTGTACCGGGATGACAGTCTTGACATCATCTCCCTGGATTCAGACAGCAGCCTGCCGGTGTATTCCGTACCCGGCGCAGTGCTGGACTATGATCCCGAACGGAAAGAACTGCTGTCATATGCATATGATCCGCAGAAAAATGACCTGTATTATTACCCGGGATTATTCCGGGAATACACGGTCAGTGAACTGATTGATATCGGCAACGAACAACTGGCCGGCTACAGTACAGCCGGAAAAGAAGGAGAACAGAAATGAAAGAACTGCAGGAAAGAATCTTGAAGGAAGGCAGAATTCTGCCGGGAAGTATTCTGAAAGTGGACAGCTTTCTGAATCATCAGATCGATATGGAACTCATGGATCATATCGGCGCGTATTTTCAGGAGAAATTCAGGGATGCCGGCATTACCCGGGTGCTGACAATTGAAGCTTCCGGCATTCCCATGGCCTGCATGACAGCTTATCATTTCCATGTCCCGGTTGTCTTTGCCAAGAAGGCCCGGGCCGCCAACCTCGGGCCGGACGTATATAAATCCACGGTGCATTCCTACACCTATGGCAGGGATTACCAGATCGCGGTGTCCAAGGCGTACCTGCATGCCGGTGACACCGTGCTGATCATCGATGATTTCCTGGCCAACGGGCAGGCAGTGCACGGGCTGATGGATCTGTGTGAACAGGCCGGAGCCCAAGTCGGCGGGATCGGCATCTGCATTGAGAAGGGCTTCCAGCCCGGCGGTGATGAACTGCGCAGACGCGGCATCCGGGTCGAAAGCCTGGCCATCATCGATGCCATGGACGACCATCACATCGAGCTGAGAAAGTAATAGAAAAAGACAGTTTCCGGAATACGGAAACTGTCTTTTTTCAGAAGCCGCGCTGGTCAAACTTCATGTTTTTCAGCGTATATTCCTTGAAATCATTATACCGGTCTTCCCTGATTGCCTGGCGGGCTTCTTCCATAAGGCGGATCAGGAAACGGATGTTGTGGATGGACATTAGGCGCATGCCAAAGCCTTCATTGGTCCGGAACAGGTGATTCA
>JAEEHG010000083.1 GCA_016280695.1 Solobacterium sp.
AGGATGAAATATGCCATATATTCAACAGCCGCACTGATCGCAGCCTATGCGCTGGGTGGACTGATCATTCATCTGTACCGGCGGCGGTCCGGCCGGCCGAAGAAACGGATCAAATGTTTCCTGCTAGGGTTTCTGTGCGGCACGCTGATCCTGGGTACGGGAATCGGCATATGGGCTTCACGGTATTACCGGGCGGAAGATGTAACGGCAAGCCTTGCGGACAGCGCGGATGTGGATGTGGAAGCGATTCCGGAAGGCTGGAGGTTTGACGGCCCCGGCGATGAAACTGCCCTGGTGTTCTATCCCGGCGGGATGGTGGAGGAAACGGCATACGCGCCGCTGCTGCACCGGCTGGCCGAAGAGGGCGTGGACTGTTTCCTGCTGAAGATGCCGCTGCACCTGGCTTTTCTGAAGATAAACGCGGCCGCATCCATCATGGCGGCATATCCGTATGAAACCTGGCTGGTCGGCGGCCATTCCCTGGGCGGGACCGCGGCTGCGTCCTTTGCGGCTTCCCATGCGGCGGAAACGGATGGCCTGGTGCTGCTGGCAGCCTATCCCACCGGAAAACTGCCTGATCTGAAGATGCTTTCCGTATACGGGACGGAAGACGGCTGTCTGGAACCGGAGGCCTATGAGGAAGCCCGGCAGTACTGGCCGCCGGATGCGGCAGAAACGGTGATCCCCGGCGGCAATCACGCGGGCTTTGGCAGTTACGGGCATCAGAACGGCGACGGCCAGCCGGGCATTACAGCAGAACAGCAGCAGGCCGAGACCGTACAGGCCATTCTGGACCTGGTCAAGCCCTGACATGGCGTAAACATAAATCTGATATGACACTGGAATCCGAACTGTTTTTAAAACTGAAACCCGACCGGGAAAAAATGAAAGCCTGCGGCTTTGTGCCGGCAGGATCTGTTTCTGTTTTCCGCCGGACATTCATGGACGGCCAGTTTGAGGCCGAAGTGACCGTTGATGAAAAGGGCATGGTCAGCGGCCGGGTCATGGACACGGAGCTCGGGGAAGAATATGTGCTGGTGCACGCCCATGTCCGCAGTACATTCGCGGCCGAAGTCCGCAGTGAGTACCTCGAAATACTGGAGGAACTGGCCCGGACCTGCTTTGTGCCGAAGGATTATCTGAGCGCGCAGGCGGAATACGCGGCGGACCTGGTGCTGTCCCGCTACGGTGACCGGCCGGACCGGCCATGGAAGAAGGAAAACGGCTACACGGTGATCCGCAACCACGAAAACCGCAAATGGTACGGCCTGATCGGGGAAATCACACTGGACAAACTGATGTCGGAGGCGCCGGAAGAGAAATGTGAAATCCTGAACGTCAAGGTGCCGGAAGGGAAAATGGCAGAATACCTGGCCATACCGGGCATCTGGCCAGCCTTTCACATGAATAAGAAAAACTGGATTTCCGTACTGCTGGACAGCGGTGTGCCGGACGCAATGATCGCGCAGCTGCTGGCAGACAGCCGCAGCTTTACGGAAACCCGCAAAGCCGATCTGGCCCCGTCGGACTGGCTGGTACCGGCCAACCCGGCCTACTTCGATGTGCTCGGGGCATTCCGGCAGAGGCAGACCCTCTATTGGCATACAAAAAAGAAGATGCAGGCCGGTGATACCGTCTACATCTACTACGCGGCCCCGTATTCCTGCCTCGTGGCGCGCTGCCTGGTGACCGGGCACGGCGATGACGGGGCAAACGCCCTGACCCTGCAGGAATTCTATGAGCGGGGCCGGTATCCGCTGAGCCTGCTGAAGGAACACGGGTGCCGGACAGTGCGGTTTGTGACCAGGCTGCCGCTGGAACTCAAGACGTTTCTGGACGAAACAAGATAAAAAAACCATGTGGTCCGGGGATCACATGGTTTTTATGTGAGAGGTTTAACCGCGCTTGACGATCAGTTCATCCAGCGGACGCTTCTTGACGTGAGTGACGTTATTTTCGTCCCGCCGCGGCCGGAGGTCCCCGTCAGGCCCTACATCTTCAACGACACTGCCTTCGGTCGGCTTGCCGATGGCAACGACCAGCAGGATCTTCAGATTGTCAGCCAGCTTTGTGACGGCCCGCAGCGGGTTCTTGTCGAAGCTGCCGATCATCAGGCCGCCCAGGCCCTGTTCCGTGGCACTGAGCAGGATGGTCTGGGCTGCCACGCCGGCATCCCGCCACCAGGCCCACATGCGCTTGTCGATATCGGTATCCTGCAGAATGACGATAAAGCCGCTCGGGTTGATGCCCGGATACGGGCGGTCCTTGCCCCAGTGTGTGCACTTGGCAATGGCATCGACTTCATCACGTTCCCAGGCAGTATAGAATTTCAATGCCTGGATATTTCCGGAAGTGGCGCAATAACGGCACAGTTCGACATAGTCACGCATGTCCTGTTCCGTCAGCTGATAGGATTCATCATAAGCTCTGAAACTGCGGTTCTTCAAAACAAGTTCTTTGATTGTCATGTTCGCTCACCTCTGCTTCCAAACTAACAGATGATTAATATAGTTTCAAGATAATAAAAGCAGTCCGGAAGAAGTTCTTCCGGCCCGGGAATTTGTTATGATGAAGGCGGAGGTGGACAGTATGTTTACGGAAAAGACACATGCCTGGATAGCGGCGGAATTCTATGAAAAACTGACGGCTTCGTTCGGGGAGAGAGGAAAGAAGGCCTTTATCCACGGGACGCAGTACTACGCGGAGAGCCGGGGCCGGCGCATGGCCCAGCGGGCGATCCGGGACGGGAAGGAACTGACCTACGGCACCTATATGGAATACGGTGAATGGGTCAATACGCAGGAAGTGAAGGATGAGGGCATCGAGAACCGTTCGACAATCGAGTCGCTTTCACCGGACCTGTCCATACACATCACCCAGTGTCCCTGGCATGCCCAGTTCAAAGCCATGGGCCTGATTGAGGCCGGTGATACCTACTGTGCGCATCTGGACAACTCGATCTGCCGGGGCTTCAACCCGTACATTGTCTATGAAGTGCCGAACACACTGCACAAGAGCGGGTTCTGCCGGCATATCATCCGCAATGCCGGCCTGAAGGAAGGCGAAGCCCATCCGAAAAAGATGGAATATGTGAAGGGCTTTGATTATCACTGCGCCAACTCCTTCTATGCCTATGCCGAAGTCACAAAGGCCGTGTTCGGAGCCGAAGGGGAACAGGTCTGCGCGGCAGTCATGGCTGATTTCGAAAAGGAATACGGTCCGGAAATGACCGCTGTGCTGAAAGGATACGCGGATACCAACTTCAATGTCTGCGATTAAGCGGGAGGTGTCTGTATGACGGTTGTCCGGCGGCAGATCCGCATCCCGGATTATACGCTCGGGGAGGAACTGTTCAATTCCATTTCCCATGGCATCGGTGCCGGGCTGAGCATTGCGGCCCTGGTGCTGATGGTGGTCCGGGCGCAGGGGGCACTGGCCATAACCAGCGTTTCCCTGTTCGGTTCTGCCATGATTCTTCTGTATACCATATCGTGTATCTATCACGCTCTTTCGCCGCGGCTCAAAGGCAAGGCTGTGCTGCGGGTGATCGATCACTGCAATGTATTCCTGCTGGTGTACGGCACCTATATCCCGGCTTCCCTGCTGGGGGTCGGCGGAACCGCCGGCTGGGTGCTGTTCGGCCTGGTCGGGGCTGTTACCGTCATCGGTATCGTGCTGACGTGTGTCGATGTGGACCGATACAGCCGGGCAGCGGTTGCCTGCCACCTGGTCAACGGCTGGTCGATGGTGTTCGGCATCCCGGCGCTGGTGGCCACCATGGGTCTGGCCGGGGTAGGCTGGGTCCTGGCGGGCGGCATCCTGTATTCGCTCGGCTCGGTCCTGTACGGCCTGGGGAAGAAGATCAGATGGATGCACAGTATTTTCCATCTGTTCTGCCTGGCGGCAACATTCTGCCAGTTCTGGGGCATTTACACATATCTTCTGTAAAGCAATATGAAAACAATCGGTATTATTTCGGATACACACAATCTGCTCCGGCCGGAAGTACTGCAGCATCTTTCCGCGTGCGATGTGATCCTGCACGGCGGTGACATCAGCGGCCCGCAGGTGCTTGTCCGGCTGCAGGACATTGCCCCGGTATACGCGGTCCGCGGCAACAACGACGCGGCCTGGGCGGAGAACCTCCCGTATACCCGGGATTTTGAACTGGCCGGTCTGCGGGTTTTCATGACGCACAAAAAGAAAGACCTGCCGGCCGATCTGTCCGCTTATGACCTGGTTGTGTACGGGCATTCACACCGGTATGACCACAAGGTGCAGGGCCGTACCGTGCTGCTCAACCCGGGCAGCTGCGGGCCGCGGCGCTTCAGCCAGCCGATCACCATGGCCATGCTGTATCTGGCGGCCGACGGGACATTCCGCATTGAGCGGGTTGAGATCCCGCACCCGGGGAACAATACATGATTACGCTCCGAAGGGTGACCGGGGAGGACCGGGGCCTGCTGTACAACGTATTTCAGAAGTTCCTGCACGAAATGACCGCGTATTATGACAATCCCCTGGATGATGCGGGCAATTATGACTACGGCTGGTTTGACAGTTATTTCGAAGAATCGGACCGGGAGGCTCTGCTGATTTACCGGGATGACCGGCTTGCCGGCTTCGCCATGCTGAACCGGGTATCTTACTTCGGCGGACAGCCGGACCATGTCATGGCGGAGTTCACAGTCTTCCCGCATTTCCGCCGGCAGGGGACCGGGCGGGAAGCAGTCCGGCAGCTGTTCGCCCGCTATCCGGGCAGCTGGGAGATCAAGTACAACCGGCATAATCTGCCGGCAGGGCATTTCTGGACGGCGCTGACCGGACCATACAGCCCGGAAGTGCGGCTGTACAGTGAGGATGAAGCTGTCCTGCTGTTTACGGTCTGAAACAGAAACAGAACAGAATTTGTAAAAAACAGCACGCAATTAAATGCGTGCTGTTGATATTTCGGGACGGCCGGCGTATCATATCCTGCGGGAGGTATTGTTCATGGATATCGGATTCAGGATCAAGAAGATCAATGATCTGATGGAAAAGCAGGTCAATGCCATGCTGGAAGAGCTGGGCCTGACCTTTTCCCAGCATCATGTGCTGATCTATCTGATCCATCATGATAAAGAGCCGGTCAGCCTGAAGGAACTGGAGAAGCATTTCCGGGTAGCCCAGGCCACCATGGCCGGCATCGCGGTCCGTCTGGAAGCCAAGGGCTTTGTCGTCAGCAGAACAGATCCGGCCGACCGCCGGGTCAAGCGTCTGACCCTGACGGAACTGGGCCGGGAAGCCTGTGCCGTGTCCAGGCGGCATATGAAAGAACGGGAGGAAGCCCTGAAGGGCGTCCTCAGCGAAGATGAATACAGCTGCTTTGTCAGCTGCCTGGACAGGATTTACGAAGCGATGAAGCAGAATGCGGGGGGTGATGACGAATGCTGGAAACACTGAGAAAACAGGTGGGAATCTACAAGACGGCAGCCATCATGACACCGTTCTTCACTGCCGGTGAAGTCCTGATGGACGTCATGATTCCCTATGTCACGGCCAGCCTGATTGACAAGGGCATCGAGGCCGGCAATATGGCCAATGTCTGGAAGTACGGCGGGATCATGCTGGCCCTGGCATTTGTGGCACTGTTCTGCGGATTCATGTCCGGCCGCAACGCAGCCTACGCATCCACCGGGTTTGCCGCGAATCTGCGCCGCAGCATGTATGACAAAATCCAGACCTTTTCCTTCGCGAATATCGACAAGTTCTCGACGGCCGGCCTGATTACCCGGATGACCACGGATGTGACCAATATCCAGAACGCGTTCCAGATGATCATCCGCATGGCGGTGCGGCCGCCGATGATGCTCATCATGAGCGTTGTGATGTGCCTGACCATCAGCCCG
>JAEEHG010000084.1 GCA_016280695.1 Solobacterium sp.
GCGCTACAACCTGTATATGCACTATGAAGAGGAGATGCCGGCGGAACTGGAGGAACAGTTCAATGCGGGCATGGCCCGGATCCTGCAGCAGGAACCGATGGCCCATGTCCTTGGCTATTCCTGGTTCTACGGCTATAAGATGCTGGTCAGCGGGGACGTGCTGATCCCCCGGCCGGAGACCGAGGAGCTGTGCGCGCACATCCTCTCCCGCATCGACCGGTATTTCCCGGCCGGAGAACTGGCCTGCGCGGATATCGGCACCGGCAGCGGGGCCATTGCGATTACGGTGGCAAAAGAGGAACCGCGGGTGCATATGACGGCCACGGACATCTCGGCCGAAGCGGTCGCCATGGCGGAAAAGAATGCGGCCCTCAATGAAGCGGACATCACCTTCATGACCGGGGATTACCTGGAGCCGCTGATCGCCGCCGGGATCAGACTCGATATCCTGATCTCCAACCCGCCGTACATACCGGCCGAAGAGACCATGGAGCACTCGGTGGTGGACTTTGAGCCGCATGTGGCGCTGTTCGGCGGTGATGACGGCCTGAACGGCTACCGGGCCATTTTCCGCAGCTGCCGTCAGGTGCTGAAGGATAAGGCCATGATGGCCTTTGAAATGGGCTGGGACCAGCGGGAACGCATGGGCCTGCTGGTGGAGGAACTCCTGCCGGAAGCCCGCTATGAGATCCTCAGGGATATGAACGGCAAGGACCGGATGCTGTTTGTGTATTTCGGCTTTGATCCGGACGCACAGTAAAGCGATGGCAGGCAGCACAAAAAACCTGAGAAACCGATCCGGGCACAGTGATGGTTTCCGGTCAGCGTGAGTAAAACAGTTTTATCAAATTAAATTTTATGATATATTAACAGTGTTCCGGAGGTATAAAACCATGACTCGTTATGACACAGCAATTATCGGCACCGGGCCGGCCGGCATTTCCGCGGCCATTACCGCAAAGGTCAGAAACAAGAACCTGATCCTGTTCGGCTCGAAGGACCTCAGCACCAAGATGCAGGTCGCACATGAAATTCTGAATTACCCGGGTCTGCCGGCCGTGTCCGGCAAGGATATGGCGGCTGCCTTTACCCGGCAGCTGGAACAGCTCGGCATTGAAATCACCGAAGAAAAGGTGACGGCTGTCTACAGCATGGGTGACTATTTCACCCTGCAGAAGTCGAACGGCGAATATGTGGAAGCGTCCACGGTCATCCTGGCCAGCGGCGTCGTTGCCGGCAAGCCCTATCCGGGTGAGGAACAGTTCCTGGGCCGCGGCGTCAGCTACTGCGCCACCTGCGATGCCCCGCTGTACAAGGGCAAAACCGTGGCGGTCATCGGCGGGGCTCCGGCGGAAGAAGCCGAAGCGGATTATCTGGGTGAAGTCTGCGAAAAGGTATACTATTTCCCGCTGTACAAAGAAGAACCGAAATTCCGCAATGCGATTGAAGTCGTGCGCGAAAAGCCGCTCGAAATCCTGGGCGGCATGAAGGCTGAGACGCTGAAGACAGACGGCGGTGAATATGAAGTCGCCTGTGTATTCATCCTGCGGGAAGCCCAGTTCCCGGGTCAGCTCGTGCCGGGTCTGGCCACAGAGGGGCCGGCCGTCAAGGTCAACATGCAGATGGAGACCAATATCCCGGGCCTGTTTGCCTGCGGTGATATTGCCGGTCAGCCATACCAGTACATCAAGGCGGCAGGGCAGGGGAACGTCGCCGCGCTGTCCGCGGTCAACTATCTGGCAGCCCTGGCCCGCAAGAACATCTGAAAACAATTTTCAGAAAACAATTGACAACACCTTGAAAAGATTGTAAATTCATTTTCGTAAAGGCTGTGAAGAGAAGAGTATCCTGCAGGAAGCTTCCAAGAGAGTCCCGGCTGGTGAGATGGGATAAGCGGAGAACAGGGGAAGATGGTCTCGGAGCTGCATGTTCGATATGAGGGCATGCCGGAGTTCCCCGTTAAAAGGAAGCGAGTATGTTGGTACTCAGTGAGGCGGATGCAGTGATGTATCCGTAAAGCAAGGTGGTAACACGAGAATTTTATTCCCGTCCTGGCATTCAGGACGGGATTTTTGTTTAAGGAGGAAGGCCCCATGATTGAGATCAGAGATCTGAAGAAAACGTTTCAAACGGAGAAGCAGTTCGTGCACGCGGTCAACGGGGTCAGCCTGAAGATCAATGACGGGGAGATCTACGGGGTAGTCGGTTACTCCGGGGCCGGCAAGTCCACCCTGGTGCGCTGCATCAATTTCCTGGAAACCCCGGACGAAGGTTCGATCACCATCTCGGGGGCCGGCACCTTCACCGCCCGCAGCGGCCGTCTGTATCACACCGCCGAGGGCAGCACGAAGGAAGTGCCCGCCGGGGACAGGCAGCTGCGTGACCTGCGCCGGGGTATCGGCATGATCTTCCAGCACTTCAACCTGCTGGACCGCAGCACAGTGGCCGAGAACATCGCCTACCCGCTGCAGTATACCGGCATGCGCCGGGCGGACATAGATGCCAGGGTCAGGGAACTGCTGCAGCTGGTGGACCTGTCCGACAAGGCGGATGCCTATCCGGCGGAACTCTCAGGCGGCCAGAAACAGCGGGTTGCCATTGCCAGGGCGCTGGCCGGCAATCCCCGCATCCTGCTCAGTGACGAAGCCACTTCAGCCCTGGACCCGGATGTGACCGAATCAATTCTGAACCTGCTGAAGGAACTCAATACCCGGCTCGGGGTTACAATCGTGCTGATTACCCATGAGATGGGTGTGGTGAAATCGATCTGTGACCGCATGGCGGTCATGGAAAACGGCCGGATTGTTGAAGAGGGCAATGTCTATGAGGTCTTCGCCGACCCGCAGGCCAACAGCACCAGGCGGTTTGTCGGTGCCTCCTTCGGCCTCAGCAATGTGGGCCGGCTGCAGGAGAGCGGCTTCATCACCGTCGCCCCCGATACCCGGCTGATCCGGCTGACCTACGGCCGGGAGAGCGTCGGGGAGGCGCTGATCTCGGAAGTA
>JAEEHG010000085.1 GCA_016280695.1 Solobacterium sp.
GCGGAAAGGAAAGCGTTCCTTGATGATGAAACAATCTGACGGTATAATTAACTACGCGATTTTGATGATGGAGGTACTATGGCAAATGTCTTTGACAGGCTGCTGAGAACGGATGCCAGAAGACTGCGGGAAGTAGAAAAGAAGGTTGCTCCGGCAGAAGCACTGGCAGACCGCTATGCGGCCATGAGTGATGATGAACTGAAAGCCGAAACACCCAGGCTGAAACAGAAGCTGGCTGACGGCGCGACACTGGATGATATCCTGCCGGAAGCGTTCGCAACGGCCCGGGAAGCCTGCCGGCGGGTGATCGGGGAATACCCGTACCATGTGCAGATGATCGGCGCAGCAGTCATGCAGGGCGGCGATATTGCTGAAATGAAGACCGGTGAAGGCAAGACCCTGACATCTGTCATGGCGGTCTATCTGAATGCGCTGGCCGGCCAGGGCGTCCACGTCGTGACGGTCAACGAATATCTTTCCGGCCGTGACGCGGAGTGGATGGGCCAGATTCACCGCTGGCTTGGTCTGACTGTCGGCCTGAACCTGCGGCAGATGACCCCGGCCCAGAAGCGGGCAGCCTATCTCTGCGATATCACTTATACAACCAACTCGGAACTCGGTTTCGACTATCTGCGGGACAACATGGTGACCCGGGCCCGGGACCGCGTGCAGCGGGGCCTGAATTTTGCCCTGGTGGATGAAGTTGACTCGATCCTGATCGATGAATCCAGAACCCCGCTGATCATATCCGGCGGGATGAAGCAGACGGCCAACCTGTATCTGCAGGCAGACCGTTTCGTCAAGAAACTCAAGGCCGGGGATGACTATGAAGTGGACGTCAAGGGCCGTACGGTCCAGCTCAGTGAGAGCGGTGTGGCCAAGGCGGAGAAGGTCTTCCGCATCAACAACCTTTACAACCTTGAGCATGCCCAGCTGCTGCACCGTATCCAGCAGGCCCTCAAGGCCAACTACATCATGTCCAGGGATATCGAATATGTCGTGGATCATGAAACGGATGAAATCCATATCGTTGACCCGAATACCGGCCGTCTGATGAAGGGCCGGGAATGGTCCGACGGCCTGCACCAGGCAGTCTGCGCCAAGGAAGGCATCTCCATCAAGCAGGAAACAACCGTCCTGGCAACCATTACCTACCAGAACTTCTTCCGTCTGTACAACAAACTGGCCGGCATGACCGGCACAGCCAAGACCGAGGAAGAGGAATTCCGGGAAATCTACAATATGCTGGTGTATGAAATCCCGACCAACCGGCCGGTGGCCCGGATCGATAATCCGGATGCCGTATACGGGACAAAGAAGGCCAAGTTCGACGCCCTGGTCAAAGAGGTGGAAGAGCGGCATGCCAAGGGCCAGCCGGTGCTGGTCGGCACGATTGCCGTTGAAACATCGGAACTGATCTCGGATCTGCTGAAGAAGCGGAAGATCCCGCATGAAGTGCTGAACGCCAAGAACAATGCCAGGGAAGCCGAAATCATCGCCAAGGCAGGCCAGAAGGGCGCCGTGACCATTGCCACCAACATGGCCGGCCGCGGTACCGACATCAAGCTCGGTGAGGGTGTCCGGGAACTGGGCGGTCTGTGCGTGCTTGGTTCCGAGCGGCATGAATCCCGGCGTATCGACAATCAGCTGCGCGGACGTTCCGGCCGTCAGGGCGACCCGGGTGAATCCAGATTCTTTGTCTCTGTACAGGATGACCTGATGATCCGCT
Organism: Solobacterium sp.; assembly: GCA_016280695.1. Taxonomy (GTDB): domain Bacteria; phylum Bacillota_I; class Bacilli_A; order Erysipelotrichales; family Erysipelotrichaceae; genus Bulleidia. Next base: position 1,730 of record JAEEHG010000085.1, read on the forward strand.
TCGGCAGTGAGCGCATGGAAGGTGTCTTCGCGTCCCTGGGAGATGAAGCCATCGAGTCCAAGACCATAACCAAATCGATTTCCTCGGCCCAGAAGCGGGTGGAAGGCGTCAACTTCGATGCCCGTAAGACCCTGCTGCAGTATGATGACGTCCTGCGTCAGCAGCGTGAAATCATGTATGAGCAGAGAAACTATATCCTCGACAATGAAGATGTCCACAGTGTCATCAGGGACATGTTCTCACGGGTGCTGAGCGATACGGTCAGCGCGCATATCGATCCCGAGTCACGGTCCATGGAAGTGGATGCGGCCGGCCTGATCCAGTCCTTCAAGAGCCTGGGCCTGGAAGGCATTGCCGCAGAGGAGGAAATCCGCGGCCGTACTTCCGAGGAGATCGTCGCCATGCTGGTGGAGCGGGCCTGGAAGAAGTACGATGACAAGATTGACCCGGTGCGTGACCGGATCCGGCCGTTTGAAAGAGAAATGTCGCTGCGGACCATTGACAGAGCCTGGGTGGATCATATCGATACCATGTCCAAGCTCAGGGACGGCATCGGGCTGCGGTCCTATGCCCAGAACAACCCGCTGCAGGCCTATGTGACCGAAGGGTATCAGCTCTTTGAAACGATGATGCAGAATATTGCCCATGATATCGTGGCCTACTGCATGAACCTGAAGGTAGAAGCGAGAACAGAAGCGCCGGCAGAGGCGTAACAGGAGAAATACGATGGAATTATTTGAAATGAAACAGGGCATTGCCCGCAGCCAGGCCAAATTGGAGCAGCTTGGCTCCTCCCTTTGACTTCCCCGGGAAGCAGGAAATTGTAAAGAACAACGAAGAGATCATGAACGGTCCGGATTTCTGGAATGACCAGAAAGCCGCCCAGAGAATCATCCGGGAAACCAATGCGCTGAAGTCACTGATGGAAAACCATCAGGAACTCACGAAGCGCCTGGCGGATCTTGATGCCATGGCGGATGAACTCAAGGAGAGCTTTGATCCGGATCTGAAGGAACTTGCCGAAGAAGAATACCGGGATACGATGACGGCCTTTGATGCCTATGAAATCCAGGTGCTGCTGTCCGGGCCGTATGATTCCCATGCGGCTATTCTGGAAATCCATCCGGGGGCCGGCGGCACCGAGGCCATGGACTGGGCCGGCATGCTGTACCGCATGTATACCCGCTGGGCTGAACGCAAGGGCTACAAGATTACCCTGATGGATTACCAGGAAGGTGAAGAAGCCGGCATGAAGTCCTGTTCGGTGCTGATCGAAGGCAATATGGCCTACGGTTACCTCAAGGCTGAAAACGGTGTGCACCGGCTCGTACGCATCTCCCCGTTTGATGCCAATGCCAGACGGCATACCAGTTTTGCCAGTGTGGAAGTCATGCCGCAGTTTGAGGATGACATGGAAATCGAGATCGATGAAAAGGATCTCGAAGTCATCACCATGCGCTCCAGCGGTGCCGGCGGCCAGCATATCAACAAGACGGACTCGGCGGTCCGCATGATCCACAAGCCGACCGGTATCGTCGTCTTCTGCCAGACCCAGCGCTCGCAGCTGCAGAACCGGGAAGCGTGCATGAACATGCTTAAGTCCAAGCTGCTGCAGCTCAAGATCCAGGAACAGGCCAGGAAAATGGCCGAGATCAAGGGCGAAGTCAAGGCAAATGAATGGGGTTCCCAGATCCGTTCCTATGTCTTCCAGCCGTACACCATGGTCAAGGACCTGCGCACCGGCTATGAAGTCGGCAATATCCAGGGGGTCATGGACGGGGACCTGGATGAATTCATCTACAGCTATCTCCGGTCACAGATCGCATAAGCGGGGTTATTCTCCGCTTTTTCAGTCATGGAAAGAACACTGACATACCGAGCAGAAAAAGAAACGACAGTCGGCCAGGTGCTGAAAACGGTTTTCGTCCTGAGCCGGCACGAAATCTCCCGCCTGAAGTTCCAGCAGGGTCTTTTCGTCAACGGCCGGCAGGCATATGTACGTGATGTGCTCAAAACCGGGGACCTCCTTATGGTCCGGTTCCGCGAACAGGCGGATACTCCGGCGCCGACTTTGCTTAAGCCGGAAATCCTCTACGCAGACAGGGACCTGGTCATGGTGAACAAACCGGCCGGGATCCCGGTGCATCCCGCGCACGGGCACCTGACGGATTCCCTGGGCACGGCGGTGCAGGCATGGTATGCGGAGCAGGGGGAGACCGTGGTCATCCACGCGATCGGCCGGCTGGACCGGGAAGTATCCGGCCTGATGGTCTATGCCCTGAACCGTCCGGCTGCCGCCCGGCTCTATGCCGAAAAGGAAAGCGGTATATTCCGGAAGGAATATCTGGCGGTCTGTACAGGCTGGCCGGAACAGGATGAAGGCTGCTGGGAAGAGGCACTGCAGCGCACCGGGAGGAAAACAGTTTTAACCGCCGAAGGCCGTCCGGCCCGAACAGACTATCGTGTCCTGGCCAGAGGCTGCCTGAATGGTCAGCCGCATGCCCTGCTGGGCCTTTGTATTCAGACCGGCCGGACCCATCAGATCCGCGCCCACGCAGCCGGGCATGGCCATCCCCTGGCCGGGGACAGCCTGTATGGCGGTTCGGGTGAACTCCTCAGCCGGGCTGCCCTGCATTGTTTCAGGACGGAACTGGTCTCACCGTTTACCCAAAAAAAAATCATCCGGGAGGCACCGCTTCCGGATGATATGAAATACCTGGCTGAACAACTCGGCGGCTTCAGAAAGTGAAGCCGTTTTTAAACTTGCGGATCATGTCGTGGGTCAGGGCAATGTGGTCCTGGCTGTCCGGCAGTTCCTCCCGCGACATCCAGCGGGCTTCGGCGAGTTCGTTATGATCCAGCCGGATCTCACCGGAACCGTCAACCCGGCACCAGAACCCCATCAGCACCGAGCCGGAGAAAGCCCAGGGCTGGGAACGGTAATAGACAAGATCCTTTACCTTCAGGCCGGTTTCCTCCATGACTTCCCGGTGCACGGTTTCCTCGACTGTTTCACCGACTTCCGTATACCCGGCCACCAGGGCATAGTGCGCTGCTGTGCGGTGGGCATAGCGGGTCACCAGCAGCTGGTCCTTATCATTGACAATGGCGACAATGACGGCCGGATCAATGCGGGGATAAACGATATGACCGCAGTCCGGGCAGACCATGGCCCGTTCGGCGGTGCTCGGAATGAGCTTTGCCCCGCAGCGGCCGCAGTATATGTTATGATCCAGCCAGTCATGA
>JAEEHG010000086.1 GCA_016280695.1 Solobacterium sp.
TATACCATTCTTCTGATGCTGAAGGATGCGGATCTCTGGCAGGGCGTACAGCCACGCCAGGATTAGACCCGATTCCTTTTCTGTGATACAGTTTTTACGGAGGAAAGACAATATGAGAAAAAAAGCTCTTGCGGCAGCTGTACTGGGTCTGTCCCTGGCAGCGTGCTCATCGGCTCCCAAGCCGAAAGATCTCCTTCTGAAAGGACTTCAGAAAAACAGCGAACTGTCGTCCATGACTCTGGACGGTACCGTGAACATCAAGTTGTCCGCGGAGGGGCTTGATCTGGAAATCCCGGCCGACATGACGGTTATTGTCGATAAAAACGGAACCAAAGAAACAACGGATGACCGGTATTATATGACGATGTCCCTTTCCTTGATGGGAGAGTCGGTGCACACCGAGATGTGGATGCAGGACGGCAAGATGTATTCGTTTAACGGCACAGACAGGTTCGTAACGGAACTGGGCGACGAAGCATTTGAACAGCCGGATATGGATCCGGCGAAGATGGTTACCCTGCTTTTCAAGGATATAGATAAGGCGGTCGTCGAAAAGGATGGCGACAAGTCCATTCTGAATCTGCAGATCAGCAAGGAAGGCATCCTGCAGATGTACCGGGAAGTACTGGAAAAAACACCTGATATCGAGGGCATTGACGAAATGCTGAGTACCCTGGAAGAAGGCATGAACCTGGTTGAATTCAATGACATGAAGATTACCGTGAACAAGGACGGCTATATCGAGCATGTTTATACGTCCGCTGCCGGTGAACTGGAAGGCGCCACCCTGGATATCGCGGTTGATCTCGGGATCAAGGATATGAACACCGCGGTAATCCCGGATTTTGACCCGGCCCTGTTTACCGAATCATCAGCAGTGGAACTGCCGGAGTTCGATGAAGATCCGCTGGAAAAGGACGATGCGGGTGAAGTTGAACTGGATGACTATACACTTGAAGTAACGTTTGACGACGGCACGGGCATCCGGGTTCATTCCCCGGAAGAGCAGGGGATCTACTGCTACTTTGATGATGAGCAGCAGGGTCTGTTCTTCTTCGATGATGAAGCCATTCTGGCCCAGGGCATGTTCCTTCCGCTCGAACTTGGTCAGCAGATCTATGATGAAGTGCTGGCGGATACGGAAAATTACCGGATTCTGGATGAACACAAAGCCGGAAAGAATATGACGGCTGATGTCCTCAGTGCCGTGGCTCTGAATGAGACAGACATCATGGAAAAAGACACGACATTCAGCATCTGCCTGTTCCCGGAAGAAGATCTGGGCCTGGTCATCTTCGGCGATATGGCCGAGGAAGACTATATTGCCCTGATCAAGGCGATTGTCTTTACGGAACTGTAAGAAAAACGGAAAAACCGCCGGGTGCACTGCACCGGGCGGTTTTCTTTTTGTTTACTCCTCGCTGATCACAATCAGCCGGTCGGTTTCGCCAAGAGTGATGGTTCCGGTGCTTTCCGCAAGAATCCGGAACGGGTTTTCTTTTGTTCTGATGCCCATCAGGATGGCCCCGGAAGCGTAGACCTGCCGGAGCAGCTGCTCGTATGTCAATTCCAGGCCGGCGACACCCAGCTCTTCCGGTGTTTTGAGGTATGCCTCGGAACCGACTTCGTCCAGAAGTTCCGTAAAGACCGGGGCCCGCCGGACGTCAGCCGAGATCTGGGCCAGCATCATGGAGGACAGGTCGGTGGCGACGATGAAGTCTTCGCTGTCCTGTGACGTGATCAGGTTCCGGTTGTTTTCACAGCGCATTTCCGCAGTGATGGTAAATTTCAGGCCGTGCCGTTTCTTCAGATTCCGCAGGCGGATGATCCGCAGCATGGTTTCAGTATCGGAATCTTCTTCCTTCTTGCGCCGGTCCGAGAGGATGCAGATATGCGCCGTATTGCGGATCATGTCCAGCAGATTGCGGTCGGATTCCGTACTGCGGTAATCAGCGGTCAGTTCCGCCGCATATTCTTCATCTTCCGGGATGAAACTGCTCCGGTCCTGCGGGGACAGTCCGATCAGCCTGACCCGTTCAATGTTATCCGGGAATTCACGCAGGATTGTGCCGATGGAAGTGTTGATTCCGAATATGACGACTTCAGGGATCTGTTTGAGGGGCACGGGTTCCGCCGGTTCCGGCAGGGCAATCTCAGCCGGCTTGTTCAGGATCAGGTCCCCGGGATCTTCCTCAAACACGATGAGCGTATCATCTTTTTGAATCACGGTATCTGCCGGAGGATTGATCAGGGCCTGTTCATTCCGGTACAGCCCGGTGACAATCGCCTTGCGGGCCGCCAGCACGGCCGCGCCGAACGGCAGGCCGGCCAGCTCAGGCCGATCCTCGAAGTAGAATTCGTAGTTATCGAAGTCAATCATGTCCAGCAGGGCTTCATAGATGCCGGTCTGGGTTGTGGAATGGGCGATGATCCGGGATACGACATCACCGGAGTGCAGCATGGTAATGCCGCTTTCCTTCATCATGTCGCGGGAGAAGACGCGGGTATTGGAATCCATGGAAGCGACGATTTTCGGTCGCTGCCGGCTGTTCATCAGGAGGATTTCCACCGCCAGCAGAGTTTTGATCGTGCGGCCCTTGTCGCGGGTATGCAGGACCAGGGTGGAACAGTCGGGAATGTTGCAGCAGCGCAGAGCGTTGGAACTGGTCGTATCAGCCTTGATGGCGGTCAGGCGGATGTTTTTCGGAACGGTAATGTTCTTCCGGATGGCCTGTTCCATATCCTGACGCTCCATGTTTTCCACCACGACGATCGTCCGCCGGTCCTTTTCGGTTGCCTTGATCATTTCCTTCAGCAGGGCATACTCACCAATGCGGAAACCGAGCACTACAGTGTGGCCTTCCTCAATGATCTCCGGGTTATCCTGCTGCAAGGCAATGATCTTGCCGCGCATGGTGCTGGAAAAGATACCGATCAGCATGCCGGTGAAGATCATGCCGGTCAGGCCCAGGATTGTATACAGGATGATATACAGCAGTGAGCCGGAGTCAGAAGACGGGAAGGAGGAGGACATGGCGGAACGGAGGTTATCCCAGAAGACCGCAATGACACTCTTGCCTTCGCTGTGGAGATGGAACAGCAATACGAGAACGGTGACGAATACTACGGAGGTCAGAACCATGGTCAGCAGCAGTTTGACCATGCTGGCAGTGCCTTCCGCCATGCGGTAATCCAGCCAGTAGCGGAATCTCTGTTTCAAAGTTGTCTTTCTGATAGTCATCCCCTCCTTTTCACAGGACAGAACCAATGAAATCTCTTTCTCTATTCATGATATAGTAAAAACCCGTAAGTGCGCATGCCAGTGGGGAAACCGCCGCATAAAAAAACCCGGTACCTGCCGGACCGGGCTGTCCTGTTTACCGGAATGAGAAGTCAGCGTCAATACCGATGGATTCCAGGACCATCTTGTAGTCTCTGGTAAATGTGCCGTCCGGCATCTTGATCAGCGGGAAGCCGATGCTCATGGTGCCGTGCAGGCCGTCGAAGCAGGCTTCTGTATCACGCAGATACATGAATTCCTTGAGCAGGGTGATGGAACCGGTGACGTTGATAAACACCGGCATGTAATGATTTGAAGTCAGAATGTTCAGAAAAGCAAGTGTGCCCGGGCAGACATTGCTGCCGTAAACGGTTATTTTTTCCATGGATTATTCCTCCTGTTGTAAGCAGATTATATCATGCAGGAATGACGTTTGAATAAACTACCCGATAGGGGGAGAAATGTCTCGATATTTTAAGAGATTTGCATAAAAAAACGTGTTACATTAATTACAGAAGGATCTCTTGAGTTTCAAATTGAAGGAGGAAATATCATGGCATTGAAAGATCTGTTCAAGAAGAAGGACACAAACGACGCTACACAGAGCGCCAGCGGCGTAACTGCTGCTGACATCGCTGCTCTCGGCAAGAAGAAGGACGACAAGAAGGAAGAAGTCAAGCCGGCCCCGGCACCTGTTAAACCGGCTGCTACAGCAGTCAAGCCTGCCGCTACTGTTGTCAAGCCTGCCGTTAAGCCGGCCGCTGCGCCGATCAAGCCGGCGGTTACCGTCAAGCCGGCTGCTCCGGCCCTCAAGGCTGTCGATGTCGTTGCCAAGGAAGTCATTCACGGCGACTGGGGCAATGGTGAAGAACGCAAAGAAAAGCTGACCGCTGCCGGTTATGACTATGCAACGGTCCAGGCCAAGGTCAACGAAATCATGTCCGGCAAGGCTGCTCCGGCTGCCGGCCTGAAGGCCCTTGATGTTGTTGCCAAGGAAGTTATCCGCGGTGACTGGGGCAATGGTGAAGACCGCAAGCAGAAGCTGGCCGCTGCCGGTTATGACTATGCGGCTGTCCAGGCCAAGGTCAATGAACTGATGTCCGGTGCTGCACCGGCTGCCGCTCCGGCTGCGCTGAAGCCGCTGGAAGAGGTTGCCAAGGAAGTCATCCGCGGCAACTGGGGCAATGGCCAGGAAAGAAAAGACAAGCTGACAGCTGCCGGTTATGACTATGCCGCTGTTCAGGCAAAAGTCAACGAACTGCTCAAATAAACATATAATTCAGAAAGCATTTACGATCTGAGATCCTCGGCAGCCTGCGGGCTGCCTTTTATATAAGGGGCGTATTCGTTGATACCAAAGGGTACATATGTAAGAATGGCAGAGGGACAGATATACCATTCCTGTATACAGGAAAAGGAGGATATATGAAAATTGCATTTTTTGATACAAAGCCTTATGACAGACCGGCTTTTGAAAAGTACGGAAAAGAAAACGGCCTGGATATCCGTTTCTTTGAGACACGTCTGACCGAAGAAACCGCTGCCCTGGCAGAAGGGTGTGAGGTGGTGTGTGTTTTTGTCAATGATACGGTCAACGCCGCGGTGATTGACCGGCTGTACGCGGCCGGGGTGAAGCTGATTGCCCTGCGTTCTGCCGGATACAACAATGTGGATGTACGGCACGCGTTCGGTAAAATCCATGTTGTGCATGTACCGGCTTATTCACCGTATTCCGTGGCAGAACATGCCATGGCGCTGCTGCTGACGTCCGTGCGGCGGATTCACAAAGCCTACAACCGGACCCGGGAGTTCAATTTCTCCCTGAACGGGCTGACCGGCTTTGACCTGCACGGCAAGACGGTCGGCGTGATCGGGACCGGCAAGATCGGCATGATCTTCGCGGATATCTGCCGGGGCTTCGGCATGCGGGTGCTGGCGTATGACAGGTTCCCGAAGCCGGACAGCGGGATCGAATATGCGGAGCTGGATGAAGTGCTGAAGGAAAGCGACATCATCTCCCTGCACTGCCCGCTGACTGAAGAAACCCGGCATATGATCGATGACCGGGCCATCGGTCTGATGAAAAAGGGTGTTGTTCTGATCAATACATCGCGCGGGGCCCTGGTGGATGCGGAAGCCCTGCTGAACGGCATCAAGGAACGGAAAATCGGGGCGGCCTGTCTGGATGTCTATGAAGAGGAAGCGGATATCTTCTTCAACGACCTGTCCGGGCACATCATGAGTGATGACGTGCTGGCCCGGCTGATCTCGATGCCCAATGTCATCGTGACATCGCACCAGGCATTCCTGACCGAGGAAGCACTGAACAATATTGCCGAAACAACGGTGAACAATATCCTGTCATATTTTCGCAGTGACGGGATCTGTGACAATGAACTGTGCTACCGGTGCGGGCATATTGAAGAGTGCCGCCGGGAACGCCGGCAGCGCTGTTTCTGACATATCCGAGTCCTGCCGTGATGCCTGCATAAAAAAAGAGATCCTCACCCTGCGGTGAAGATCTTTTTCTTATTCTTCGTGTACCAGTTTGCCGGTCATGTGTTCAACACACAGTTCCAGCGCGGCAACCCGGTCGGCAGTCCGGTTCAGAATCTCATCAACTGCTTCTGCCGTCGGATAATACTTCAGTCCGATCCGCCTGGTTACGGAAAGCCGCTTTTCCCGGTCTTCAATGACCTTGATCCGGCCGAAGACAATGACGCTTCTGATCCAGGCAGCCCAGTCACCTTCCCGGAATTCTTCATTGTCAAAGACGGTGAAGCAGACTTTGTCGTGTTTTGTGACAGCGTCGATCTTGTGACCTGTCGGCGCACCGTGGAAGTACAGATTCCCGGTTTCCTCATCATAAATATAATCTACCGGGATGCCATAGGGATAATCATCATCACCAAGGACACTGAGCACGCCGCGTCTGCCGGTCTTCAGGACCTCGATACATTCTGCTTCGGTAATCTGCTGCTTGATTCTCCGCATTTCTCTGAACATAATAGGCCTCCTGTTCTATCCTGATTGTAACAGAAGCGGAAACGTAAAAAAAAGACCATGCACCGCATGGTCTCTGTATGATTATTCGCTGTAAGCCTGCATCGGGGTTCTGAGCTCGGTGTTGTAGATATCGGTCAGACGATATCCGAACATGGTGCCCTGGCCGGCGATGTGGAAGGTGCCGACCGTCAGCTCACCGTCGTAAGGAATCGGGTCACTGATTTCGTAGACATCATCGAAATTGTTCTGGTAGTCATAGTAGTCGGCGATGAAGGTGACGACATCGGCGTCATGTTCCTCGTCGTCAACAACCAGCTGGTAAATACGCGCTTCCACGCCGTCCTCATAGACGTTCTGGACACCGTAGACAACACCGTCCGGGTTTTCCGGGGTGAATTCAATCAGCAGGTGGGCTTTCTGGTCATTGACCAGGCACGGGACATAGCCGGTGGTGCGGTAGTTGCCGTCATCGACATATTCGTCGCTGATCATGTAGTAGGCGACCGGGTTGTCATCCAGGGACATCCAGTTGCCGTCATATTCTGCAAGCAGGTTGCCGTCATCATCGAATTCGAAGACGTTGTCCAGGCCCATGTCGATATAGCCGGTGCCGTCATCGACGAACACGCTCTGTTCAATGGAACGGATCAGGGCCCAGGTTTCATCACTCAGGACGACGACCTTGTGACCGTTGACTTCGGTGAGTTCCAGTTCGCTGGTATCGACCACGTTGGCCCGGTTCGACAGCATGCCGGAGATCAGCTGCAGCATGATGTCTTCCGGTGTGACGGCGCTGCCCCCGCCGCCCAGCAGGGAATTCAGGGAATTGCCGTAGGAACTGGACTGCTGCGGGGCCGGTGTCGTGCCGAGCAGGAGGTTCATGATGTCCTGGCTGGAGATGGTCTGGGTGGACGAGCCGCTGTAGGAGCCGCTGCCGCCGAGGATGTTGAACAGGTTGTTCTGCCCGGCCCCGGTGACCATCTGGCCGCTGGCCTGCACGCCGGCAAAGGAACGCACGGCGCTGCCGTATTCGGACATGCCGATATTCTCATAGATGCCGGACATGACCGACACGGATTTCAGTGAGGAATACGGGAAGTAGATACTCATGCCATAGGCATTGTTCATGTTGTTGGTGCGGTTGTACTTCACGCAGGACTGCACGGCTTCGGCCAGGGCCCGGGATTCCGGGGAATTGATGTTCTGGCAGAAGTGCACGATGTCAATCTGGTCAATCCGGGTGGACTGGGCGAATTCCTTGGTTACATAACGGGCATCCGCGATCGGCTGGTAGTTCTCCTGTTCGATATTCGTGTTGATGGACACGGCAAAGTTCTTCAGGGCTGTCGGGACAACCGCATCGAATTCCGCCAGGTCGACAATGGACAGGGATGTCTTGTCACGGCTGGATGTACGGGCCGACTGGATGATGAAGTCGTCGATAATCTGCTTGCCCAGTTCAACCGTCGGGATGGATGTGTTCGCAGCCAGCCGGCTCAGCCAGTTCGTGTAGTACCAGCCGGTGCCCGGTTCGGTTTCTTCCGAAGCGATCAGGTAATCTGCGTACGGTGCGACCGCGACGGCTGTTTCCGCGTTGGCCATCAGGCAGGCGTCGAAGCCGACGACATCAAACTTGATGCCGGAATCGGCGAGTGCCTTGGCGATCTTCGGGACGGTCATGGTGACGCCGGTGTGCTTCTGGTCATGGCAGTAGCCGGTGACCGAGCCGCCGCCGTGATCCCACAGGATGAGCATATAGCGGTCAGCCGGGAAGTTCTGGGAACTGAACCGGATGAAGTCAGTCAGGTTGCCCGGATCGGACATGACCCGGTCATCCAGCGTGGCCAGCCGGGCAATCTGCCGGCCGGACATGATCTTGTACCGTTCGTTGACCCGGTTGGAGATAACGGAGTTGTTCCATTTCCGCGCCCCGCCGGTTTCAACAATGATATTTACGTTGTCGGCCTGGTCGGCATACAGCATTTCGTTCAGGTCCGAAGTGGCCATGCCGTAATTGGTTTCCAGGTCAGATCCGCACATGTAAATCATGATGGTTACGGTATCCTGGCCGTTGCCCTTCAGCTTCGTGAACTTATCCCGCACGCCGCTGACCGAAGCCGTATTGATCTCCTGGGAGTCAACCTGGGTATAGGTCGTAACCGGCGGATTGTACCCATGGAGCACATTGCCGGACTGCTGGGCCGGAGCCGGGGTCTGTACGGCCGGTGTCGGGGCCGGGGTCGCAGCCGCCGAACCTGAACCGGAGCCGCTGCCGCAGCTGCCGAACATGTTCATGACAAGCAGGACCAGCAGGATGAATACGATGATGCGGATGAAACCGCCGCCCCCGCCGCGGCGTCTGCCGTAGGACGACCCGCCGCCCATCATGCCGCGCTGCACAGGGGTCGGATCTGTTTTGCGTTCATAGGTTTCCCGGCGGTCATTCCGGGCTTCTTCACGGCCGTTGTTCAGGGTGTTGCCGGTACGGCCCGAGTCTTTGCCGACGCGGTCCGAATTCAGGCCTTCGTTACGTCTGTTAACACTTCCTGAGGAAGTGGCTTCCCCGCGCTTGCGGGAATGAGGTCTGTTTGTCATTGTAATACCTCCTGAAACTTCTGCTATTAATTATAAGGCA
>JAEEHG010000087.1 GCA_016280695.1 Solobacterium sp.
CATCCGGAAGGGTATACTGCGACGGATGTCATCGCCCGCATGAAGCGCATGCAGGGCTTCAACGTCATGCATCCGATGGGCTTTGATGCCTTTGGTCTGCCGGCTGAACAGTATGCGCTGGCAACCGGGCATCATCCGTCTGAATTCACCTATGCCAAGGTGGATCATTTCCGTGAGCAGATCAAATCGCTCGGCTTCAGCTATGCCTGGGACCGGGAAGTGCGGACATGCGATCCGGATTATTATAAATGGACACAGTGGATCTTCCTGAAGCTCTATGAAAAAGGCCTGGCCTATACTGCCGAGATGCCGGTTAACTGGTGCCCGGAACTCAAGGCTGTGCTGGCCAATGAAGAAGTCATTGACGGCAAGAGTGAGCGCGGCGGCTACCCGGTTATCCGCAAAAACATGCGGCAGTGGGTGCTGCGGATTACTGCTTATGCCGAGCGGCTCCTGGAAGACCTGGACCAGGTGGACTGGCCGCAGAGCACGATCGATATGCAGAAGAACTGGATCGGCAAGTCGACCGGGGCAGACGTCATCTTCAAGATCAAGAATACTGATAAGGAATTCACGGTATTTACAACCAGATGCGATACACTGTATGGCTGCACGTACTGTGTCCTGAGTCCGGAGCATCCGTTCGTTGATGCCATTACATCGAAGGAACAGTGGGATGGTGTCCAGGCATACAAGGAAGAAGCGAGCCATAAGTCCGACCTGATGCGGACCGACCTGAACAAGGAAAAGACCGGCGTCTTCACCGGGGCTTATGCGATCAACCCGGTAAACGGCAAGGAAGTGCCGATCTGGATTGCCGACTATGTCCTGGCAACCTATGGCACCGGGGCCATCATGGCAGTTCCGGCGCACGATGAGCGTGACTATGAATTCGCCAGAAAGTTCGGTCTGGAAATCATTCCTGTCCTGGAAGGCGGCAATATCGAAGAGGCAGCCTGGACAGAAGACGGCCTGCACATCAACAGTGAATGGATGAACGGCCTGAACAAGGAAGATGCCATTGAAAAGATGCTGGACTGGCTGGAGGAGCACCATGTCGGTGAGAAGAAGGTACAGTATAAGCTGCGTGACTGGCTGTTCTCCAGACAGCGTTACTGGGGTGAACCGATACCGATCATCCATATGGAAGACGGCACACTCCGTACGGTTGACACAAGTGATCTGCCGCTGGAACTGCCGGTAACGGATAACTATCAGCCGAGTGATGACGGTGAAAGCCCGCTGGCACACTGTGAGGACTGGCTGAATGTGGAGATCGATGGCATGAAGGGTGTACGGGAAACCAATACGATGCCGCAGTGGGCCGGTTCCTGCTGGTACTACATGCGTTATCTCGACCCGAAAAACAACGAGGCACTCGCCGATAAGGCACTGCTTGACCACTGGCTGCCGGTTGACCTGTATGTGGGCGGCGCCGAGCATGCCGTGCTGCATCTGCTGTATTCCCGCTTCTGGCATAAAGTGCTGTATGACTGCGGCGTGGTCAGCACCCCGGAACCGTTCAAGAAACTGTTCCATCAGGGCATGATCCTCGGTGAAAACGGTGTAAAGATGTCCAAGTCGCTGGGTAATGTCATCAATCCGGATGACCTGGTCAAGAGTCACGGGGCTGACACCCTGCGTCTGTATGAAATGTTCATGGGCCCGCTGGAAGCGTCCCTGCCATGGTCAACAACCGGTGTGGACGGGGCCAGAAAGTGGCTGGAACGAGTCAGCCGGATTGTCGAAAACGGCACGATGATCGTTGATGAAGCAACCCCGGAACTGGATTACAGCTATAACTTCCTGGTCAAAAAGGCTACCGCGGATATCGAATCGCTGAACCTGAATACGGCCATTTCTCAGATGATGATCTTCATCAATGATGTATACAAGAACGGCAAGGTCAGCCGGGATATGTTTGCCAACTTCCTGAAGATCTTCAGCTGCTATGCCCCGCATCTGGGTGAAGAACTCTACAGCCAGGTAACCGGCAGGGAAACCGTCACATATGAGCCGTGGCCGGTCTGTGATGAAGCCAAGCTGGTCAAGGACAAAGTGACCATTATCGTCCAGGTCAACGGTAAAGTAAGAGGGCGGTTTGAAGCGGATACGGACGCTGACAAGGCTGATGTGGAAGCGGCTGCCCTGGCGCTGGAATCGGTCAAGGCGTTTACCGACGGCAAGACCATCCGCAAGGTAATTGTCATTCCGAACAAGATTGTCAATATCGTCGCGGCATAAACCCGAAAAGACGTCTCTGGCTATGGAGAAGAGACGTCTTTTTTGATATAATCACTGCGGTATATGGATGAGTTCAAGGTTTCAGTAGAACAGTTTGACGGTCCGCTGGACCTGATGCTCCATCTGATCAAGGAAAAGGAACTTGATCTTTTTGATCTTGATGTCAGTGTTCTGACGGATCAGTATATCGCTTATCTGAATGCCATGCAGCAGATGCACCTGGAAGTGGCCAGTGAGTATCTGGTGGAACTGGCAGAACTGATCGAATACAAATCCCGCAAACTGCTGCCAAAGAATACCGGTGACATTACGGACGAGTATGAAGAGGATCCGAAGGACAGACTGGTCAGAAGGCTGCTGGAGTACCAGCAGTTCAAGGAAGTCAGCTCCTCACTGTTTCAGATGTTTGAGGCCAGACAAAACCAGCTGACCCGCCCGCTGGCAAAAGAGGCGGAACAGTGGCGGCGCAGCGTGGATGACGAGCCGTATGACGGCAATGCCAATGAACTGCTGCGGGCCATGAAACGCTGCCTGATGCGGATGCAGCTGACCAGGCCGATTGAAACCCGCTATACCGAACGGGAGATCTCGATGGAAGACCGCGAGCTGGAAATCCGGGCTAAACTGGACCGGCTGCCGCCGACCTTCCGGTTTGAGACGCTGCTGGATGACTGCCATGACGTGCCGACATTTATTGCGACCTTTCTGGCAGTGCTTGATCTGGCCCGGCTCCATACACTTGTTTTTACAGTAGACGAAAATGACGTCATCTGGTTTTCTCGGGGGACAGGGATCGCATGAGTGAATTAAATACGGAAGAAATTGTACAGACAGAAGAACCTGCTGCGGATCAGGGCGATCAGGCTGCGGCGATTCTGGAAGGCCTCCTGTTCCTGGTCGGGGATGACGGCATTACGGCTGAGCAGGCTGCTCAGACCATGGATATCAGTGAAGAGCGGGTCAGAGAGCTGTTCGATCAGCTGCAGCAGAAATATCTGGATGATGCACACGGTATCGAGATTGCCGACTACGGCGGGATCTACCGGTTCCTGAGCAAAGCGTCCGTGCATGCTTATGCAAAGAAAC